>JAFZPB010000277.1 GCA_017552595.1 Muribaculaceae bacterium | reverse complement strand
TACATCCAGGGCCTTACGGCTGTGATATCCGTAAAAGTTATGGAGCCTCAATTCGAAGGGCAGACGAAGACGAAACTCGGCAACAGCGAAGTGGCTCCCGCCGTTCGCGCCGCCGTCAGCAATGCCATGGGAATCTTCCTCGAAGAGAATCCTCAACAGGCAAAGACCATTGTCGAAAAAGTGGTCACTGCAGCCCAAGCCCGTGAGGCGGCTTTGAAAGCGCGTAAGAACATTCTCCGCAAGTCGCCGCTTTCCGGAAGCGGACTACCCGGCAAACTTTCCGACTGCTCGTCGCGTCATGCCGAAGAATGTGAAATCTTCCTCGTCGAGGGCGACTCCGCAGGCGGAACTGCAATCAAAGCCCGCGACAGCCGTTTCCAGGCCATTCTTCCACTTCGCGGTAAAATCCTTAACGTCGAAAAAGCACTCGACCATAAAGTGTTTGAAAGCAAGGAAATCACCAATATGTTCAAGGCTCTCCGCGTGTCGCTCAGCGAAGACGGCCGCGACGTCAGCCTTGACCGCCTCGCTTACCATAAGATTATCATCATGACCGATGCCGACGTCGATGGCGCCCACATCGCCACACTTTTGATGACATTCTTCTTCCGCCGCATGCCGTCTATTATCGAAAACGGCTTCCTGTATATCGCCACGCCGCCGCTTTACAAATGTTCGCGTGGCAAAAATGAGGAATACTGCTGGACCGACGCTCAAGTGCAGAAGTTTATCGACGCTCACGGAGCCGGCACGAAAGTGATGCGCTACAAAGGTCTCGGCGAGATGGACGCTCCCGAACTTCGCTACACCACGATGTCGCCCGAGCATCGCATGCTCAAGCAAGTCCACATCAGCGACGCCCAAGAGGCCGATAGAATATTCACAATGCTAATGGGCGAAGATGTGGGTCCGCGACGCGACTTCATCGAAGCCAACGCCAACTACGCCAACATCGACGCTTAACAATAATTTCGAGGCACGCCCATTTGCGTGCCTCTTTAATTCACAAATATAAGACAATAATATGGCTAAATCGTCATCACGCAAATCGCCCAAAGAACTTCACCAACTTATCACCGATTATCTCTCACATCAGGGCAACAACACTTTCAACTATCGCCAAGTGGCTTTCGCCATCGGTGCGGGCACTGCCAAACAGCAACGCGCCGTTGCCATGATGCTTGCCGAGATGGCATTCGACGGGTTAATCATCGAAACGACTCCGGGCAAATATAAACTCCCATCAAAATCCAACGTCGTCGAAGGAGTCTTCTCCCGACGCTCCAACGGCAAGAATTTCGTAATTATCAACGAGGGCGCTCCTGACGGCGAAGAGACCGTTTATGCCGTCGACGACAGCAAATCCATGCACGCACTCAACGGCGACCGTGTGAAGGTAATTATAGCCGCCAACCGTCGCGGAGTGACAACTGAGGCCGAAGTTGTGGAAATCATCGAGCCAAAAGAGCAGACATTCGTCGGAACGCTCGACGTTATGCGCCAATTCGCCTTTCTCAAAACCGACTCGCGCTATCTCGCAAGCGACATATTCATTCCGCGCAAATCTCTTCGCGGAGGCACTACGGGCGACAAAGCCGTGGTGAGAATCACTTCGTGGCCTATGGACTCGAAGAATCCCCATGGCGAAGTACTCGACATTCTTGGCCGTTCGGGCGACAACGATTGCGAAATCCACGCAATCCTCGCCGAATACGACCTCCCCTACCGCTATCCAGAAAACGTGGAAAAAGCCGCAAATAATATCAACCCCGGTATCACACCTGAAGAAATCGCCCGTCGCGAGGACTTCCGTAAAGTGACAACTTTCACTATCGACCCCGCCGACGCCAAGGACTTCGACGATGCCCTGTCGTTCCGCCGTCTTGAAAACGGCAATGTCGAAATCGGTGTGCACATCGCCGATGTGACCCACTACGTCACACCTGGCTCGATAATCGACCGTGAAGCGGAAGAACGCGCCACGTCGGTCTATCTCGTCGACCGCACCGTGCCGATGCTGCCCGAACGCCTCTGCAACTTCATTTGCTCACTTCGTCCCAACGAGGAGAAACTCACCTACTCCTGCGTTTTCGAAATGGACAATGACGCCAACGTGGTCAAGAGCCGCATTCTCCGCACTGTCATCTGTTCCGACCGCCGTTTCTCATACGAAGAGGCACAAGCCGTGCTTGACGCGGGAGAAGGCGACTACGCCGAAGAACTCGCCGAAATCAACCGCCTTGCCAAAATCTTGCGTGACCGCCGCTTCAAAGATGGCGCACTTGAATTCGACCGTGCCGAAGTGTATTTCGACCTCGATGACGATGGTTTCCCTCTCGGTGTCCATGAGAAGGTGATGACCGACGCCAACCACCTCATCGAAGAGTTCATGCTTCTCGCAAACCGCACCGTTGCCACACGCATCGGCGACAATAAAAAGGCAAAGCCATTCGTCTATCGTGTTCACGACCACCCCGACAGCGGCAAACTCTCCGAACTTGCTTCGATTGCAGCCACATTCGGACACAAGTTGAAAACAGAAGGTTCTATGCGCGAAATCAACCGCTCGCTCAATAAAATGCTCGAGGACATCAAAGGCACCGGCGAGGAAAACTTTATTTCAACCCTTGCCATACGCTCTATGGCGAAAGCCGTCTATTCCACCAACAACGTCGGCCACTATGGTCTGGCATTCGAATACTACACCCACTTCACCTCGCCAATCCGCCGATTCCCCGACATGATGGTGCATCGACTCCTCACCCGCTATCTCGACGGTGGCCGCGCCGTGGCGAAAGACCGTCTTGAAGGACAGTGCAAACACTCGTCAGAGATGGAACAAACTGCCGCCAACGCCGAACGAGCATCAATTAAGTACAAGCAGGTAGAATACATGTCGGATTATGTCGGCTATCAATACGACGCCATCATCACCGGCGTAACCGAGTGGGGCCTTTATGTTGAACCTATCGAAAATAAATGCGAAGGACTTGTGCCTATCCGTAGCCTCGCCAACGACGTATATGACTTCGACGAAAAGAGTTATAGCCTCGTCGGACAACGTAACCGCAAGAACCGCTATCGCCTCGGCGACGTCGTCAGAGTGAAAGTGGCACGTGCCAACATCGAAAAACGCCTGCTCGACTACGAACTTGTCGACGGATACTCCGATGTAAACGCCGAACGCCCGATGGTGCCTCCCGTCAGAGAATTCAACTACAAGCGTTATAAAAAAGCCGGAAAGAACAGAAAATCCAAACGTCGCTGACCATGATAGGAAAAATCGAACTTAATCGCATAAAAATCCGCGCCTATCACGGAGTATATGCCCAAGAGCGTATCCGCGGCAACGATTTCGAAGTCACGGTCCACCTCTCGTACGATATGGCGAAAGCCGCCGAAACCGACGACATTCTCAACGCCGTGGACTATCCGAGAGTGATGGAAATAGTCCGTAACACCATGTCACGCCCGTCGCGGCTATTGGAGAACGTCGCAGGCCGCTTGAAGGACAACATTCTCGCCGAATTTCCTCAGGTTGTCAGCGGCTTCGTAAAAGTCACAAAGTTGAATCCCCCCGTAACCATTCCCATGCGCGCTTTCGCCGTCAAAATCGAATGGTAATATATGGGAAGTTTCGGGCAATTTTAGTAATTTTGCGGTCATGAAGGAAAATATCACATCTATAGCCGGCGAAGAACGTGCCGTACTCGTGGGCCTTATCACGCCCCAACAGGACGAGGCGAAAGCCCGCGAATATCTCGACGAACTTGCTTTCCTCGCCGACACTGCCGGTGCGGCATCCGTAAAGACATTCGTCCAAAAACTCGATTACCCCAACCCACGCACGTTCGTTGGCAAGGGCAAACTTGACGAAATCGCCAAATATGTGGAGGAAAATGAAATCGACCTCGCAATCTTCGACGACGACCTTTCCACAAAGCAGGTGATGAACATCTCCAATGCCCTCCACGTCAAGGTGCTCGACCGCACGAATCTTATCCTCGATATCTTCGCACGCCGAGCACAGACAGCCACGGCTCGAACACAAGTGGAGTTGGCGCAATATCAATATCTGTTGCCTCGACTAACCAGAATGTGGACCCACCTTGAGCGTCAACGAGGCGGTATCGGTCTGCGCGGTCCTGGTGAAACGCAAATCGAAACCGACCGCCGTATCATTCTCAGCCGCATAGCCCTGCTCAAAGAGCGCCTGAAGGAAATCGACAATCAAAAGACTATCCAGCGGAAAAACCGCGGCAAAATCACGCGTGTGGCCCTCGTGGGTTACACAAACGTGGGAAAATCGACACTGATGAATGTGCTCGCCAAAAGCGACGTTTTCGCCGAAAACAAACTTTTCGCCACTCTCGACACCACAACGCGCAAGGTGGTCATAGACAATCTGCCGATTTTGCTCACAGACACAGTAGGCTTCATCCGCAAACTTCCCACTCACCTCGTCGAATCGTTCAAATCGACTCTTGACGAAGTGAGAGGTGCTGACGTAATCGTTCACGTGGTGGATATCAGCCACCCGAACTTCGAGGAGCAAATCGACGTGGTGAACCGCACGCTCAGCGACCTCGGTCTGCCGGAATCCCACATCTACGTCTTCAACAAAATCGACGCATTTACCTATACGCCGAAAGATGAAGACGACTTGACGCCGAGAACTCGCGGAAACATTCCGCTTGACGAACTCAAAGCGTCATGGATGGGTAAAATGCACGACAAATGTGTGTTTATCTCTGCCAAAAAGCAGACGAACATCGCTGAACTTCGCCGCCTCATCTACGAAAAGGCAAAGGAAGTCCACACAAAGCGTTTTCCTTACAATGATTTTCTTTTCCAACACTACGACGACCTCGATGGAAATGAGGAATGAGTAATTAGAAATTAATAACGTCCTTCGGGCGTTCAAATAATTAGCACAAATGAGAAAAAGCATAATTTTGATTCTTGCGGCAGTGGCCTTAGCCTCCTGTGCCGATAAATGGCAACTTAACGGCAAAATCGACGGCTCGGCCGATGAAACGGTCATAGTTCAAAACTCAAACAACGGCATGTGGTGGATTCTCGACTCCGCCAAAACTGACAGTGAAGGCCGTTTCACCATCTCTCATGCCCCTGCCGGACATCCCGACATCTATCGCCTCGTCTATGGCACGAATGTGGTGTATTTCCCTATCGACAGTGTGGAAACAATTACGCTCAACGCGTCGAAGGCTAATTTCGCCAACGATTATGCTTTTTCGGGCTCGCCCGATGCGGAGGCGATGATGGAAGTTGACCGCAAAATCTACGCCGCGGTGGCAAAGTCAAGCGCCGCAGAGGCCGCCGTTGACTCACTGCTGAAACGCGACCTCTCTCAAACAATCGTCGCCAATCCCGCGAGCCTAACGGCATACTACATTATAACCCGCCAAATCTCAGGCAACCAGATTTTCCGTTCCGACAACCGCCGCGACCTCAGTATCATCGGGGCGGTAGCCAACGCTTTCTCCGAACAACGTTCCAACGACCCGCGCACGAAATATCTCACCGAACTTTATTTGTCAAACAAAAAGGCGATGTCGACAGGCAAAGTCGTATATGCCGACGAATCGCCTTTGATTGAAATCAACCTTCGCGACGAAAACGGCAAAGAACAAAGCCTCAAAGATTTGGCATCAAAAGGAAATGTCGTTGTGCTGAACTTCACAACCTACGAAGCCGAAGAGTCACCGATTTTCAACATCGAACTTAACAAAGCCTACGAACGGTTCCACCCTCAAGGTTTGGAAATCTACCAAGTGGCGGTCGATGTCGATGACTACACATGGCGCCAGTCGGCAGTGAATCTGCCATGGATTACCGTTCGCAATCCGCAAGCCGGAGGAGCGCAGAACCTACTCAACTACAACGTGCAGGCTATCCCGACGACATTCATCATCAACCGCAAAGGCGAATTGGTAAAACGTGTCGATGATATAAAAAATCTCCAAGCGGAAATCGCCAAAGTGATGTAATTTGACCGTCAACTGACTTTAAATCTACCGACATGAAACTCAGACTATTTACTTTGATGGCCGTTGCAGCCGTCTCGGGCATATATCTATCGGCACACGAAATCATCACCGGCACTTTAGAGAGCAGTGACCGCTACTACCCCGGCACAAAACGTGAAGTGAAAATATATGTTCCCGACGCATACGATGCCACAAAGCCGGCATGCCTTTATTTAGGGCTCGACGGGATTTTGTGCAATGCGCCCCATGTCATAGACAGCCTCATCGCAGCAGGGAAAATGCCCGTCACCATTGGTGTGTTTCTACAACCGGGCGTAATTACCGATGCGTCGGGCAAGGTGGTGCGATACAACCGCAGTAACGAGTTCGACATGCCAAGCCCCGCCTTCGCAAGTTTTATCGAAGACGAAGTGCTTCCGTGGGTTGAACGCCAAACCACCTCAAAAGGATTGCCCATACGGTTGTCGCACCGCGGAACCGACGGAATGATATTCGGACTTAGCAGCGGTGGCATTGCGGCCTTCACAGCGGCATGGCACCGCCCCGATATGTTCAGTAGAGTATTTAGCGGAGTAGGCACATTCGTGGCCATGCGAGGCGGAAACGACATTCAAGCGATTGTCCGCAAAAGCGAACCGCGACCGTTGCGGGTGTTCCTGCAAGACGGGACAAACGACATTTGGAATGCCCTTTTCGGCCATTGGTACGAAGGCAACAGAATGCTCGCCACCGCACTCGACTTTGCGGACTATGACGCACGCTACGACTGGAGCGATTGCTATCACGGAGTTAAACGCGCCAGCGAGGTTTTCCCCGAAGTAATGGAATGGATGTGGCAAGGATGGCCCGAACCGCCTAAAGTCGGTATCACACACAACAACCTGCTCGACACTTTATTAGTCAGCGGCAGCGAGTGGACACCAGAACGCTTCAAATCGCCCAAAAAGGCGAAAGTCGAAGCCAAATATCCCGACGGCTCGTTTGTAGTCCGACCACATGACGGCACTAACCGACTTTGGCAATACGTCATCAAAGACGGCAAAGAGGCTTTCGGCCAACCGTTCTATTGGTTGCACAGTTACGACAATTCGATGCTACAAGTCACGGCAATGGCATTCGACGGTGCGGGAGATTTATGGGTTGTCACCGATGCCGGAATCCAGATTTGCGACCAAAACGGGCGAGTCAGAGGCATCATCATGCTTCCGAAAGGCGTAGTGGTCACAGAAATATTACACATCGTCATCGACAACGGAGAAGTGAGTCTTTTCACAGCCGACAAACGCTATCGTCGGGCATTCAAGACCGTAGCCCCCACCCCGTCGGTCACTCCCAAAAGCCAAGGACAGGGGTAAAACAATGCACATCTAGGCTCACACAGATTCCACAGATAATTATCTCACACAAAGTCACTAAGCCACAAAGAAAATCTCTAAGTATGGGGAGTATAGGAGTTCTCTAAACTTTAAACTCTCCCTCTCTAAACTTTATTTGGCACGGCTTTGGCACGATTTGGCACGGCAAATCATGGGCTACGGGGCGCAAGAGAGGGATTTTGGGCAAATCGTGCCAAAAATCCAAGTAAGCCCTATTTTTGTGGCACGGCCATGTTTTATGCAATCTGCATGAATAAATATGCATTCGGAGCGAGAAGGAATCGCTAAGTTTGGGGAGTTGGGGAGTAAATAACAAACAACAAATTTTATTCTTTAATCAATTTTGCAATACAAAAAAATCCCACCGTTAAGGACGATGGGAACCTAAAGTAAATCACTTCGGAATAATCCTTATTGTGAGTGCTTACAATTTAGTGCTCCAAAATTATTAAATTTTTGGCACTTGAAAAACTTTTCTTCGAAAAAAATCGTTTTTTCTATTTATTTTTTATTCCTTTGCATAATAATCCTTAAAATAAACCGTAACGAAATATGAAAAAATCTTAGGTCTTGATATCGGCACCAATAGCATTGGAAGCGCACTTGTGTCGATTGACGAAAACCCTTCAAACTCAAAATTAGTATATTCCGGTTGTCGAATCATACCAATGCCCGACGACCAAATCCAGAATTTCAACAAAGGCAGTGTCGAGTCTGCGGCTTCCGCCCGAACTGGATTCAGAAGCATGCGTCGCCGCAACGAACGCCACATTTTGCGTCGCCAACGCCTTCATAAAGTATTGAATGAACTGGGGTTTCTTCCCGAACACTATGTTGCAAAAATCGATTTTTCTAATGGCAAAAGTGATTTCTTCAAAGACGAAGAGCCTAAAATCGCTTGGAAACCGACCGTCGACGGTAAATATCGTTTCCTCTTTATGGATTCCTATGCCGAAATGGCGTCTTTGATTAAGGCTAAACATCCCGATTTCGGAAAAATCCCTCTTGACTGGACTGTTTTTTACCTCCGAAAAAAAGCCCTCATACAAAAAATCTCCAAAGAAGAACTCGCATGGATTCTTCTCCACTTCAACACGAAGCGGGGCTACTATCAACGCGGTGCCGATGAAGAAGATGACAACAAGACCTACGAATGTCTGACAGTCAAAGAAGTGGTGGCGGCCGATATTGACCGTCGTGGCGACCAATGGTATAATGTCTCTTTCGAGAACAGCGACTTGGTTTATCCAACAAAATCCGCCGAAATCCGCAATCTTATAGGCCAAGAAATCGAACTGATTGTCACACGAAAAACCCAAAAAGACGGAACTATAAAAGTTTCATTTTCCAAGCCAAGCGAAGACGATTGGGGATTGAAAAAGAAGCGCACGGAATCGCTGATTGAAAACGGCAAAACGACTGTGGGCGAATTTATTCTCAATGCCTTAATTACAAATCCCCACACGAAAATTCGCGGCAAACTCATCGCCACAATCGAACGCAAATATTATCGTAGCGAACTCGAAAAAATCCTGCAAAGCCAAAAAGAGTATCATCCCGAACTTTCCGACCGCTCGCTCTATCAACGTTGCGTCAAACTCCTCTATGCGAAAAACGAATCGCACCGCAGCAATATAATCTCCCGCGACTTCACATATTTGTTTGTCAACGACATTATTTTCTACCATCGCCCCTTAAAGAGCAAAAAATCGCTCATCGATAATTGCCCCTTTGAAGAAAACCGCGTAGGAGAAAAGGCTTTCCCAGTCAAATGCGTGGCGAAATCCAATCCTTTCTACCAAGAATTCCGCCTGTGGCAATTCATTTCAAACTTGAAGATTTATCGACGCATCGACGACTGCGACGTGACTGGCGAATATCTCGCATCGCCTGCCGACTATGCCGAACTTTTTGACTTTCTCAACGACAAAAAGGAAATCTCACAAAATCAGATTTTCTCTTGCGGCATTTTCGGGCGCGGTGTAAGTTCGAAAAACTTCTATTGGAACTATGCCGACGACGATAAAAAGAAATTCCCCTGCAACGAGACTCGCGCCCTCATCGTCAACGCCCTAAACAAAGCCGGCGTTGCCGACATTGAAAAACTTGATTTGCCGGCCGACAAATCGGGCGAAACCACATGGCTCTACCGCCTTTGGCATCTTATCTACTCCGTAACCGACAAAGAGCAATATGAAAAAGGCCTCGCCTCTTTCGCCGACAAATTCCTTTCCGACAGCGACAAAAAAGATGCTTTCGTGGAATCGTTTGCGAAAATAGAACCTTTCAAAAACGACTACGGCGCTTATTCCGAAAAAGCCATAAAACGACTACTTCCGCTGATGCGTTGTGGCAAGTATTGGGATTTCGACAAAATCGACTCTGCGACGAAGTCACGCATCGCCAATATCATCAACGGAGTTGACGACGAGTCGGTTTCCGAAAAAGTCAGGGAAGAATGCAAGAAAAACGGCTTAACCGAAGAAGCAAACTTCCAACTCCTTCGCCCATATCTTGCCACTTATATCGTCTATAATCGTCACGCTGAAGCGAAATCGACCGACAAGTGGGAAACTCCCGACGAACTCGACAACTTTATCCGCTCGTTCCGAAACGGCTCGATGCGCAATCCAGTCGTCGAAAAAGTCATTCTCGAGACCCTGCGTGTGGTGCGTGACATTTGGCGGAAATATGGCAAAATCGACGAAATCCACGTGGAACTCGGGCGTGAAATGAAATTGCCTAAGGACAAGCGTGAACGCATTTTCAAACAAAATCTCGACAACGAACAAACCAACCTGCGCATCAAAGCGTTGCTGACTGAATTCTTAAATCCCGAATTGGGAATTGAAGATGTTCGCCCGTTCTCTCCCAACCACCAAGAGCGGCTAAAACTCTATGAAAAAAGCGTTTTGGAGCAAGTCGACGATGTCCCCGACTATGTTTCCGACATTATCAAAAAGTTTGCCGAAAGCGACGTGAAAAAACGCCCGTCGGCAAGCGACATCAAACGCTACAAGTTGTGGCTCGACCAAAAATATGTGTCTCCCTATACGGGCAAAACAATTCCGCTAAGCCGACTATTCACCACCGACTATCAGGTTGACCATATTATTCCGCAAGCATTTTTCTTTGACGACACTCTCAACAACAAAGTGATTTGCGAAGCCAAGGTGAATAGCGATAAAAGTAATAGTTTCGGGAGACAATTCATCAAAGAGTTCGCTGGTCGCACAATCGAACTCGGTGGCGGTAAAACTGCCAAAATCCTTTCATTGGAAGAATACGACAATTTGGTTGCCGAGACGTTTAAGAACAACCGCCGCAAACGCGACAACCTCATGTGTGAAGAAGTGCCGGATGAATTTGTGTCAAGACATCTAAACGACACTCGCTACATCACCCGCATAGTGATGCAACTTTTGTCGAACATCGTTCGAGAACGCGACGAACGCGGAAATCTCGAACCTGAAGCGAACTCTAAAAATGTGGTGCCCTGCAACGGCGAAATAACAACCCGACTGAAACAAGATTGGGGTATTAACGACGTTTGGAACAGCATTCTCGCGCCTCGTTACGAGAGGCTAAACCGCAAATATGCCGAAAGGATGGGACTCGAGTCATCGAATCACTTCGGAGAGATGGTCAATGGTCATTTCCAAATTAATATGCCCCTTGAGTATCAAAAGGGATTCAAACCCAAGCGTATCGACCATCGCCACCACACGATGGACGCAATCGTGATTGCCTGTGCTTCGCGCAACATCGTCAACTACCTCAACAACTCAAACGCCAATCAGCGCAATGAGCGACTTGACCTAAGGGCAGCCGTTTGCTTCAAGAAGCCCGACACAAATTCTAATGGGTACAAATGGGTACTCAAAAAGCCGTGGCCCACATTCACCGAAGACACTAAGCAGGCTCTTTTGCAAACAATTGTCAGTTTCCGCCAAAACATTCGAGTGCTTACAGCCTCGACTAATTTCTTCGACTATATCGCCGAAAACGGCAAAAAAGCGCGAAAAAAACAATCGTCGGAAAATCATTTTGCAATTCGTCGCCAACTCCACAAGGACACAGTAGCCGGTCGAGTGAATCTCCGCTCGATTAAAGAAGTAAAATTTGCCGCCGCCCTCGACAATCCTTCGAGAATCGTCGACAAAGAATTGCGTTCGTTTGTGAAAATACTCCTCGGGCAAGGTCTTAGCAAGGTCGCCGTTGAGCGGGATGTTGCCGACAAGTTTGACAACTTCAATCCCAAGAAAGTAGAAGTCTATGTTTATTCCGACGAAACCGACACTCCTATGATTGCCAACCGTGTGACGCTTGATGATTCTTTCAATGAGAAAAAAATCAAAACCGTCACCGACACCGGCATTCAAAAGATTCTTCTCAACCACCTGCGCCGACATAGTGGCAATAGCAAAGATGCCTTCTCCGCCGAAGGCATTGCCGAAATGAACAACAATATCGTTTCGCTCAACGACGGCAAATTCCATCTGCCCATCTACAAAGTTAGATGCTCTGAAATTATGGGCAATAAATTTGCCATCGGCGACGGCAAAAAATCCTCAAAATTCGTTGAAGCCGCCAAAGGCACGAATCTTTTCTTTGCTGTATATGTAAACGAAGAAGGAGAACGATGCGAGTTCGCCACCATTCCGTTGCGGACAATCGTTGACCGCCTGCGTTGTAACCTTTCGCCCGCTCCAGATGTGAGTGAAAAAGGCAACCGACTGCTTTTTACACTCTCGCCTAACGACCTTGTTTATGTTCCAGATAATGGCGAAGATGTGTCAACGCTATCTGCAGACACTATTGACAGGAACAAAATATTTAAGGTGGTAAAATTTACTGGAGACCGCATATTCGTTATCCCATCATCATTGTCAAGAGCAATTGTTTCTGATAGTCAGATTGGACTATATGAATTTAATTCTCTCAATATTGTTGAACTTTCTCCCGAAGGCTCATCAATAAAGAAGATTTGTATTCCTTTGCTGACTGATAGGCTCGGAAATATTTCATTAAAATAATCAATTCTGAATGGGATTATCAACGATGTGGTAATCCCATTTTTATTATTTTTGATATCATGATAAAACAAACCCTCTATTTCGGGAATCCTGCAATTCTTTCTCTGCGCGACAAGCAACTCGTGATCAAATATCCCGAACTCGAATTGTCAAATTCATCCAAAAATCCAATCGACGGCTACCCCATTACCCGACCGATTGAAGACATCGGTGTGGTTGTCCTTGACAATCAGCAAATCACAATTACTCATGCACTAATTGGCGCACTTGTCGACAACAACGTGGCTATCGTTACTTGCGACAAAAAAAATATGCCCACAGGTCTTCTGCTGAATCTAAACGGCAACACCGAACAATCGGAAAAATTCCGTTTTCAAATCAACGCGTCAGCACCTTTGAAAAAAAACCTATGGCAACAAACCGTTAGGGCAAAGATTGCAAACCAGGCCTTTGCTCTTGAAAACATCGCTGGCGTTAAAGCATCTAATCTCAAAGCGTGGATTCCCGACATTAAAAGCGGCGACCCCGACAACTATGAGGCTCGCGCTGCCGCTTTCTATTGGCGTAATTTCTTTTCCAAAATCATCCCCGACTTCCGCCGAGGCAGAGAAGAAGCCCCGCCAAACAACTTGCTAAACTACGGTTATGCCATTCTTCGCGCCGTTATTGCTCGTAATCTGGTTGGCAGCGGACTCTTGCCCACTCTGGGCATCCATCATCGAAGTAAATACAATGCCTATTGTCTCGCCGACGATATTATGGAACCATATCGTCCAATCGTCGATATTATCGTTTATAAAATCGTCGCCTCGGGCAAAGACTATTCTACTCTTACCACCGAACTCAAACGCGAACTATTGGCAATTCCGTCGGTAGATGTCAATATTCTTGGCAAAAGAAGTCCGCTATTGGTGGGGGCTGTCCGCACAACGGCGTCTTTGGCTCGTTGTTTCTCAGGCGAATCACGACAAATCGCTTATCCTACTCTTGAAAATGATTGACCGCCTCAACGAGTATCGAATTATGTGGATTCTGGTGTTTTTCGACCTCCCCACCAACACGAAAACCGAACGGAAAGTGGCTGCGAAATTCCGCAAGAATCTCGTTTCCGACGGTTTTCTAATGTTTCAGTTTTCGTTCTATATACGCCATTGCGCAAGCATCGAAAACGCCCATGTCCATATGAAACGCGTTCGTTCATTTGTGCCCGAAAAAGGAAAAGTAGGGATGCTCGTAATCACCGACAAACAATTCGGCGATATGGAAATCTACGAACAAAGCAAACCGACGATTAGCAGTCCTCCTCCATTCCAATTGGAATTGTTCTAAATACTACAACAAAAAAACTCGCTCTTTTGAGCGAGTTTTTATTGTCAATCCTTACATTTTTTGTGATTCTAAAACCCATTGCAAACAATTGATTGTCAGATAAATTCTGAAATCCTGTTGGGATTGACCCTACAAAGATACTAAATTGTAAGCAAATCACAACTCAGCTCGGATTTGACCGAAGTGCTGGCGAGTTGGGATTGACCCTACAAAGATACTAAATTGTAAGCAAATCACAACCTGCGCACATAGCGCATGGGCGGCTTTTGCGTTGGGATTGACCCTACAAAGATACTAAATTGTAAGCAAATCACAACGTGTCATGTGTTCGGTGTCCCAGTCCCCGTGTTGGGATTGACC
>JAFZPB010000276.1 GCA_017552595.1 Muribaculaceae bacterium | reverse complement strand
GATGTCGGTAGGCTTCTTTTTCAAAACGGATGTTGAAATAGGCCTTTGTCCAATCGCGGTGTTTGAAGAAGAGGCAAAGCCATTCGATTCCGTACCAGATGAAGAACGGCAGATAGAGGAGTTCGCGCTGTTGCGCCGAGTGGACCAGTTCGTGGTTTAGTTCCACCTTGTTCAAATCCTTCAGGGTAAATATGAAGCCAAACAAATTGATGGCCAGATAGTTTCCTCCGAAGGGGTGTTTTTTAATTTTAAAGATGTGTTTCATTTTGAAGTATAATTTTGAGATTTAAAAATCAATTTCTCTGCAAAGGTAAACGCAAGGGTATGCAAAATTATTGCACAGGTTTAAGAAAAATGCAAAAAAATTGTACTTTTGGCCCAAATCAGTCAATTTTGTTGGAATAATGACCGATTTGGGCTTAAGAAAAGGTCGAAAAGCGGACTATATTACAGGGATTTTGTCGATGCGGCGTTGGTGGCGGCCACCCTCGAAGGGAGTGTCGAGATATACATCGACGATGCGGAGTGCGGTTTCTTCGTCAATGAACCGGGCGGGCATGACAAGGATGTTGGCATTGTTGTGTTCGCGTGCAAGTCGGGCGATGTCCTCGGTCCACGAGAGGGCGGCGCGGATGCCTTGGTGCTTGTTGAGGGTGATGTTGATGCCGTTGCCTGTGCCGCACATTGCGATGCCGCAGTCGAATTTTCCGCTTTCGACGGCGATGGCGCAGGGGTGGGCAAAGTCGGGATAGTCGCACGACTCTTCGGAATATGTGCCGAAGTCATGGGTTTGGATTCCACGTTCGTGGAGATGTTCGATTACTTTTTTCTTGAGTTCGTAACCTGCGTGGTCACTGCAAAGGGCGATTGTCATGGGAATTAGGAGTTTATAATGCACAATGCAAAATGCATAATTTATGATTTGATTTATTTGCGGTGGATGTTGAGACGTACCCACAGGGGGCGGGGGATGAGTCGCCAAGCGGCGACGAGGAGACGGTAGCGCCAGTCGATTGTTGCCACTCGGCGGCGTTTAATGGCGGCTTTATAGGCTTTGTCGGCCACTTTTTCGGGTTTCATGAGCATAGGGTAGGCATCGCCGCGGAGAAAGTCGGTATCGACGAATCCCGGACGGATGTCGGTGAATGTGATGCCGAGGCGGCGCGAGCGCGATAATTGGTCGAGAGCGGTCAGATAGGTGGTTTGAAATCTCTTTGTGGCGCTGTAGGCTGGCGCGGCGCCGATTCCCTTCGTTTGGGCGATGGAGGTGATAGCGGCGATGTGGCCTCCGTTTCCGTCGGCAGCCATTCGGTTGAATACGGCATCGACGGCACTGGTGAAACCGAGTGCATTCGTGGCGAGGGTAACATCTTCGCGGTCGGCATCGAGTTCGGGGTTGTAGTAGCCTATGCCCGCGGCATGGAAATATAGGTCGATACCGCCGAGACGGTCGATAAGGCCGTTGATTTGGGCGGCAACGTCGTCGGCAGTGACATCGACTTTTGCGGCGACGACGCGCTCGGGAGCCATATTGACCAAATCGTCAAGGAGTTCTGTGCGGCGCGCGGCTACAGCGACACGGCAACCTGCTTCGATAAACCGTTGCGCCACGAGTCGCCCCATCCCCGATGAGGCACCCACAACCAACACCTTGTCAAATCGCGCCTTCGTCATCGTTGATGTCGGGCGTCGCCGGTTTTGCATCGACGGCTTTTTTGTGGATGGGAAGATTATAGTAGATGGAGAATGTTCCGGTGACAGCCCCGCTGCGCGAGCCGTATCCGGGGATGTAGTAGGCTTCGCCGAAATCGGTTTTGCCGCCGTGGAGCACGTTGTGGTAGCGGAAACTCCAGCCCATTGACAGATTGCCGACAAGGCGGACGCGGATTCCGAGAAGGAGGTCGAGATAGCCTGCCGTGACAGATTGCGAAGGAATTGAAAATTTGTCGGTTTCGCCCCAGTATGCAGAGCCTTCGACGGCGTCGGTCACTTCAAATTTGAAGGGAGAGAGACCGTAGCGGAAACCGGCACAAAGCAGATAGTCGGGCGATTTGCGGAACATAAAATTGTAGTCGGCGCCGATTTTGAAGTAGGGGGCGACGGGCGATTTATAATGATAGCCATCGCCTACGTGGTCGGCGCTACCGATACCCGCCTCGAAAGCCGCGATAAAGCGGTTGCGAAAGTTCAGGTCGAGTGAGAGACCCACGAGGCCGTAGTCCTGACCGAGAGCACGCATAACGGGGTCCCAGATATTCACGCCGAGAGTGAGTTGGTGGATAAGTGGATAAGTGGGCATAGGGCCGCGGGCGGCCTTGATGGAGTCGCGGGCAGCCGCGATGCTGTCCTTGTAGGCTTTTTCCCGTTCGGCTTTGGTGACTACGACTTTTTCCACACCGGTATCGATGGGGGTGACGTGACGTTGGGCTGAGACGGGCAACGCCAATAGAATGCCGAGTATGAGAATATAGAATCGTGCCATCAGTTTTCGGTTTCAACGGTTCGGAAAAAGATGTGGATTCTCTCAAAGTCGACGTTCGTCACGAGGGAGTCAACTATTTCGACAGATTTGATGAATTTCGACGTGTGGCTTTCCGACTTGATTCGGTAGCGGAACATCGCGCCGCACTCTTCGCTGGCGAAGTATGGAAATGATTCGTAATTGAAGCGAATCGTGTCGTTATGTTCATCGTCGTCGATGCCTTCTTGACCGTAGCGGATGAAATATTCCACATGGTCGCGGTCGGCGCGAAATGGCAGATAGGCTTGGGAAGCCGACTCTTTGTTGATGATGAGGCTATCGTTCTTGGCACCGACACCGCCGATTGTCAGCGAGTTGATGGTGATTTTTGACTTCGTTGAAGAGGAATAGAACCCCGCCAGCGGCAGGCTGCTGCCGTTGTCGATACAACCGGTTGTGTTGCAGGCGACGAGCGCCATCGCTGCAACGATGGTGAGCATTATGCGGGTTAAAATTTTCCCCATCTTAGGATTTCGTCGGTTGTTTTGCGTTTTTTCTCGGGAACGACAGCATCGTCGGCGGGATAGCCGATGGGAATGATAGCGATAGGTTCGACGCCTTCAGGAGCATCGATGGCCTTTGCCACTATGGGAGCGTCGAAGTTGCACACCCAGCAGGTCTGTAAACCGATAGCGGCAGCGGCGAGACAGATGTGCTCAACGGCTATTGCCACGTCGATGTCGGTGTGGTCCTTGCCGTCGTTTTGGCGGTGCCATGCTTCGGAGTGGTTGCCGCAGGCAACGATATATGCTGGCGCGGTGGCAATCCATTCGCGGTCGTATGCTTTAAGGATGGCGTCGCGCTGAGGACCGTCGTTGTCGATGACCACGAAAAACCATGGTTGACGGTTACAAGCCGAGGGGGCGAGGCGGGCGGCATCGACCACGGCTGCAAGCACGTCGCGTTCAACGGCTACGGGTTTATAGTTGCGGCAGGAGTAGCGCGATGCCGCGAGTTCGTAGAAACGTGGGTATGATGTTATGTCGTTTTTATTTGCCATCTTTTTCGGGTTTTAGTTCTTCTTCGATTTCATATTCATTTCGTCGCGTGGAGTTGCGCACCACGAGTTCGCCGAGGAATCCCGTCAGGAAAAGTTGTGTGCCGAGAATCATCGTGACGAGTGCGATGTAGAAGTAGGGCGAGTCGGTGACGAGGTGGTAGGGATTGCCGGCGTGCATATTGTAGAGTTTGATTGCGCCAACGGCGATGACGGCGATAAAGCCGATGATGAACATCAGACTGCCCATTAGTCCGAAGAAGTGCATGGGCTTGGCACCGAATTTTCCGGTGAACCAGAGCGTCATCAGGTCGAGATAGCCGTTGACGAAGCGGTCGAGTCCGAATTTCGTTTTGCCGTATTTGCGGGCTTGGTGGTGGACCACCTTTTCGCCGATTTTCTTGAATCCTGCGTTTTTGGCGAGGTAGGGGATATAGCGGTGCATGTCGCCATAGACTTCGATGTGCTTGACCACCTTGTTGCGGTAGGCTTTGAGTCCGCAGTTGAAGTCGTGGAGTTTGATGCCGCTGACACGACGGGCAGTGGCGTTGAAAAGTTTGGTGGGGAGAGTCTTCGACAGCGGGTCGTAGCGTTTCTGCTTCCAACCCGACACGAGGTCGTAACCTTCCTCTTTAATCATCCGATAGAGTTCGGGGATTTCGTCGGGGCTGTCCTGAAGGTCGGCGTCCATCGTGATGACGACGTCGCCCTTTGCGCGTTGGAAACCTGTGTTCAACGCCGGCGATTTGCCGTAGTTACGGCGGAAACTGACACCGCCGATGCAGGGATTCTTTTCGCGGAGAGCCATGACGGTTTCCCACGAGCGGTCGGTTGAGCCGTCGTCGATGAAGAGAATTTCGTAGGAAAAGCCGTTTTCGTTCATCACGCGCTCAATCCATTCGGCGAGTTCGGGGAGCGACTCTTCTTCGTTGTATAGGGGAACGATAACTGAAATGTCCATATAGAGAATTAGAAATTGTTATTTATGAAATTTGGGGTTGATTTTTAGGGATTTGACGATAGCCGCCACTATAGCGGCGAGAATGGCGCCGGTGATGAACGCCGACTGAATCATGCTCCACGACACTTGGAGCGGGCTGGGCATATTGCCGTCTTCGAGCAGCGATTGCATCGACTCGGTTAGAGCGGAGTATTCCGAGCCCATTTGGCTGAGGATTTTGACCGATTCAGTCACTTGGTCGATAAGGAATGTCGGGTTTATCCATCGGAGATAGACGTATGCCACGATTGCCAAGAAAATTGCGCCTAACACCATCGTGAACGTCCCTTCAAGCCAAAGTTGCGAGAATGTCAGGTCGCCGTCGGCGGCGACGCGACTTCGGCGAAGGAGGTAAAATAGCAGGAACGGCGGGACGCACATCAGGATAAAGCCTAAAAAACTCACGAGTGGCGAAGCAGAAGAGAACACCATGCAGGCAAAGAACGCCACAAAGCACGCTCCCATTATCGCGCCGTCGGCCGATGCTCGCTTGAAAATGTATGACGGAGAATTAGTATCCATAACTTATGCGTTAGCTTTTACTGTACCAAGTGTAGTGCGATTCGCGTTCAGAGCGAAGGCGCAGTTTGTATTTGATAGTGTTGAACGGGCGAAGAAGGAGCCAGAACGGGGCTGAGAGGAACGCCTTGCGGCTGAAAAGTGTAGCAGAGGCGCGTTTCCATGCGAAGCATATCGGCAGCCAGAGGGCGAGACTTAGCACCGTCACGACGCACAAGCCCACTAAGTTGATGCCGGCAAGAGCCAAAGCGGCAATCGAGGCCACAAGCCAAATCCACATCATCACGGAGAAAAAGCCCGTCAGTAAGTGGGCGGCGTTTTTGATGAAACCTGCTGTAAACATGTAGCGGAGTTTCGAATCGTGATAGACTTCGGCGGGATATGAGGTGGAGAGTTGCACCGCCGAAGGTTCCGACAGTTCGACGGCGGTCAATTTAGGTTTTGCTACCCGAGCCACGAAGATATCGTCGTCACCGTTGACGAGATGTGTGCTGGTCGAAAAACCGTTGTTGTCGAAAAACAGGCGTTTTGAATAGGCGATGTTGAATTCCGTGCCGCGGAAAGGATTGCCGAGGATTGCCTGCGAGAGATATTCCACGTCGTCGACGAGACTGTCGAAAGCACGGAAGCGGCTTCCACGGCCCGTGAGCATTGTTTCATCTGGTGCGACGTAACCGATGACGAGTTCTTTGCCTTCGTCAAGGAAGTGGCGTGTCATAGAGGCAAGCCATGTTTCGGAGTTGATTTTCGAATCGGCCATGATGAGGACGGCGTAGTCGTAGGCCGACGCCTTCATGCCGATGGAAATGGCGAGTTTTTTGCGGCTTAGGTTGCGTGTGCGCGACGGAATGAAGGTCTGAGACAGATTTTGATATGCCATCTCGAATCGGCTGACCACATCATCGGTTTCGCTCGATGAGCCGTCGTTGACCACAATCACTTCGAAACGCCCGTTATATCGTTGTCCCATCAGCGAAGGGATGAGCGTCATAAGACTGTGGGCGTCGTTGTTGGCATAAACGATTACCGAAACGTCGGGAAGAGTCACGGCGTCGTCGGGGTCGTAACGGCGTTGTCGTCGGGCGAATTTGCTAACGCGTGTTACGGAAGGTAGATAGAGGGCAAGCAACACCAACACTGCAAATGCCGCTGTGGCGATTGCGACTATCTCGAGAGTAGAAAATTCAAACGAAAACATTCAAATTATACCTTATTCAAAACATTTATCCTACAAAATTAATAAATAGTCGGCAAATTATCGTAAATTTGCACCGCTAAAAACAAAAATATTGCGATGAAATTGGCATATTTTCTTTGGGCGGCGCTCGAACGCTTCGGCGCCAACGGCATTTCCCTCGTCGGAAACGTCGCTCTGAGTTATTTCGTCGCAAAGGAAGATTTCGGTATCGTCACGAGTCTGATGATATTTACGCAGTTGATTTTCGTGTTCAACGACTGTGGACTTAGCGACGGAGTGATGCGCCGACAGAATGCCACCGACCGCGATTTCAATACGCTTTTCTGGTTTAACGTCATTGCCGGCAGCACGCTTTGTTTGGCGTTCAACCTGTTTGCTCCGTTGATAGGGTCGATGTTCTCCACGCCGGAGGAAACCGAGGCCGTCGTCAGGGTAGTGGGTATCGGAGCGGTGTTTGGCGCGATGAATATCATGCCGATGACGAAGTTGCGCTACAATCTGAAATTCAAGAAGATATCGATAATCAGCATAATCACCGTTTTAACATCTGTAAGCACGGCTATAACCCTCGGCTATCTCGGTATGCGATATTGGGCTGTGGTCACATTATCGGTCGGCTATCAGTTCTTCATGTTCGTCTATCTTGTGATTACGACGAAATGGCATCTGAAAATCGAGTTCGACCGGAAAGTGTTTGGAGAGTTGTGGCGATTCGGCGTGAACCTGATGATGTCGGTAATAACGATTCAGGTGGCACAAAACATCTTCTCGTTGCTCATCGGAAGACGTTCGCAGGTGCAGGCCGGACTTTACGGACAGGCCAACAAACTTCAGTTCTCGCCGCAGAAGTCGATTGAAGGCATCATGTCATCGACATACTACACTGTAGTGGCGAAAGAAACCGACGAAGAGCGCAAACGCGTGGAAGTGGCTAAGATGATTGACACGACGGTTTTCGTGCTGTTGCTCTTTATCGGCTGCGCTTTCGCAATCAGTTTTCCGCTTATCGACGTGGTGTTCCCTGCAAGTTGGATTGATATCGTTCCATACTTCCGAATACTCTTGGTTTTGGGATTTTTCCAAGCCTTCAACCGCTTTGCCCAAGTGCTTTACAAACTATACAACAAGACGGCACTTGTGCGCAATCTCAGTTTCGTTGAAAATGGTGCTGTCATAGCGATGGCCGTGGCGCTTTTCGCTTTGAAAGTTGAGGTGATGCCTGTTATCGCTGTCGCAATTGTCATTACGGCTGCGATGACACTCGTATATCTGCTTTACGGTGCGAAGGTTTCGGGCGTGAAATTCTCGACATTCGGGGGGGCGTTTTTACGCAATATGCTGAGCATTTCCGCGGCGACCGCAGTGGCGTTTTTAGTTGCGGGTCTTCTGCCTTCGGCTGTGGGATTGTTCGTTGGAATCGTCGTTTTCTTCGTCGCGCTCCTCGGTTTTTGCGCGATTTTCAACCGCCGTTATGTGGGCTTTTTCAAAAAGGCCGTGGCTAAAATCCTTCCCAAAAATAAAGAACAGATATAATAAAACAGAATTGACTCCGTTTATTTAATGTATAAAAGTATATTATTGAAAATGATACGCAAATTGAATCTGATTTTCGGCTTGGTAATTCTTGCCGTTGTTTGCTCTTGCTCATCTCAGGAACAGACACTTACCTATTTCAAAGACATAAAGGACAATCCGACGGGCACGATTGATATGCAGTCGTGTGAAATCAAAATTGTTCCCGACGATGAACTTATTATAACAGTCAATTCATACAACCCGAATGCCACTGCCACCTACAACGTGCCGCTCACCAATCCTGCAACACGCTCGCAACTCGTGCAGATGACTCAGCCCGCCATCCAGACTTACCTCGTTTCGAAAGAGGGCGATATCAACTTCCCCCGACTCGGCAAAATCCACGTGGCAGGGAAATCTACCCGCGAACTTGAGGCAGAAATCAAAAACCTAATCTCAAAAGAGGTGACCGACCCGTTTGTTCATGTCGAACTTCGTGCATTCAAGGTGCTTGTTCTTGGTGAAGTTAACGAACCGGGCACAAAAGTGGTCGAAAAAGAACGCTACACCATTTTCGACGCTCTTGCCGACGCCCACGACCTTTCGATTTACGGTGACCGTACCAACGTGCTCGTCATCCGCGAGGAAAACGGCAAAAAAGTGTATCAACACCTCAATCTTCAAGAATCGTCGATAATGTCGTCGCCCTATTTCTTCCTTCGTCAAAACGATGTGGTCTATGTGGAGCCCAACCAAATCCGCACCGACAACTCGAAATATAACACCAACAACGCATATAAACTCACGGTTGTGTCGACGATTGTCAGCGCCGCGTCGATTATCGCATCGCTCGTCATTGCCCTCACCGTCAAAAATTAAACATAATTAGTCAAAAACGATTATGACCGAAAACGTTACCGAACAAAACGAAAGTAAGATAGATTTCAGTTCAATCATCGCATTGGTAAAGCGCAAGTGGTGGATGTTCGCCATTTCGCTTTTCTTGTGTTTGTTACTTGCAGGACTTTATCTTTATGTGAAGCATAGTGTGTATTCGATTCATGCCACAGTGCTGGTGGCTTATGACAGCGAAAGCGGCTCGATGGGCAATACGCTTATGAGCCAACTCGCCCTCGGCGGAGTGGGAGGAGCGTCAGTCGAAGATGAAGTGCTTGTGATGAATTCCCATTCCATCAAGACCGATATGATTAAGGAGTTGGAACTCAACCGTTCGTATTCCACACGCGAAGGTCTGCGCAATCACTATTATTACAACGATTCCCCCGTTAAGGTGCTTGCGCCCGAAGCCGTATTCGACACGCTCGGCACAGGGCTGAAATTCAATATCGACATCAAAAAAGGACTCTCCCACATCAAAGTGAAAGTTAAAGAGGGTTGGTTCAAGACTGTCGGCGAAGGAGAAAGCAACCGACTCCCGATGGTTGTCAACACTATCTACGGACCGTTCTCAATCGACACCACCAAATATTATGTGCCCGATGAGGATATCACCATCAAGGCTATCGTCGCCGGCAACTCCTATCTCGCCGAAGTTTATGGTGAGGATATCACGGTGGCTAAGACCGAAAAGAAGGCTAACGGCATCTCGTTGTTTATAGAGGACGGAATTGTCGAACGAGGAGAGGATATCCTCAATAAAATGATTGAACTTTACAATCGTCGTGGCCGCGCCGAGAAAGATGAAATGGCTCTCAATACGGCTAAATTCATCGAGGAACGTCTCGGTCATATCTACAACGAACTTTCCGAATCGGAGCAGAATATAGAATCCTACAAGAAGAACAATGACATCACCGACCTCCAAAGCGAGGCCGCTTTCCAGATGCAGAAGAAGGGTCAACTCGAACAACAGTTGTTGACCGCCGAGACCAACTTCCAAATCCTGAAGATGACGCGCGACTTCATCTCCGACCCGGCCAATAAATACTCGCTAATTCCGACCAACTCCGAAGTGGGCGCCGCATCGGCGGCAATCGCTTCCTACAACAGCATGGTGCTCGGCCGCATGTACGCCTTGAACGACGCTTCGTCGGACAGCCGTAATATCAAACTACAAGAACAACAGATTGACGCTGTTCGCGACAATATCATTTTGACGCTCAACAAGTCGTACGAAAATGCCCGCGTGGCTCTTAACGACCTCCGTCACGAAGCAGGCTACACATCGTCGAAACTTAACCAAGTGCCGACTCAAGAACGCCAGTTCCGTGAACTCAGTCGTCAACAGGCCATCAAGAACAACCTTTACAGTTTCCTTCTCCAAAAGCGCGAGGAGAACCAACTCGTTCTCGCCGCTACAACGCCGAAGGGCAAAATCGTAGATGCCGCCTACGCCCATAACAAACCCATAGCACCTAAGAAAGCCCAAATTATCTTCATTGCGCTCTTTATGGGCTTGTTCCTCCCCGCATTGTGGCTCTACGTCAAGTCGTTGTTCAACAACAAATTCGACTCTACCGAGGCTCTCAGTCACGCCACGAAACTTCCTGTGCTTGGCGAAATATGCCACTCGCGTTCGGCTGCGAAACGCGCTATCGTGGTCGAAGAAAACTCCACTCGTCCGATTGTCGAATTGTTCCGTTTGCTTCGTTCCAACTTGCAAT
>JAFZPB010000275.1 GCA_017552595.1 Muribaculaceae bacterium | reverse complement strand
TGGATGTAGTGACGCAGACGCGTAAGATACAGGTCGATACCCTCTTGAATGTAGGGTGTCGAAGTTTTTCCCACTGTCAATAGTGTAATTTTCATCGAAAATGTTTATTTTTGCAGTACAAAATTAGTAAAAACTTATGAAAACTCGAGAAGAACTTATCGACGATTTACTCAACTTGGCATTCGCCGAAGATATCGGTGACGGTGACCATACGACGTTATCCACTATCGCCGACGACACTATGGGCCGTCAACAACTAATCATCAAGGAGGAAGGCATCCTCGCCGGCGTTGAAATCGCCCGAATGGTGTTCAAAAAATTCGACCCCGAACTGAAAATGACAGTTTTCATCAACGACGGTGCGCACGTCAAACCTGGCGACATCGCATTCGTGGTTGAAGGCCGTAAGCGTTCGTTGCTTCAGACTGAGCGCATCATGCTCAACATCATGCAGAGAATGAGCGGAATAGCCACTATGACAGCCCGCTATCAAGCCCGCCTCGAAGGTCTGCACACCCGCGTGCTCGACACTCGCAAAACCACTCCCGGAATGCGTATGCTCGAAAAGGAGGCCGTTAAAATCGGTGGCGGCACCAACCACCGTATCGGTCTGTTCGACATGATTCTTATCAAGGACAACCACATCGACCACGCCGGCGGCATTGCCAATGCACTGAAAAACGTACGCGACTATCTCGCCCGCACCGGCAAGAATCTGAAAATCGAAATCGAAGTGCGTTCGCTCGACGACATCCGCGAAGTGCTCGAGATTGGCGGCGTAGATAGAATTATGTTCGACAATTTCACACCTGAACAGACGCGCGAAGCCGTGAAACTCGTCAACGGAAGAGTGGAAACCGAATCATCAGGGGGCATCACCCTTGACACTCTCCGAGCCTATGGCGAAGCAGGTGTGGATTTCATCTCTGTCGGTGCTTTAACCCATTCTGTCAAAGGCCTCGACATGAGTTTCAAAGCCTGCTAAACAACAGCGCAATGACAAAAAGGGCGACCGTCACTGGCCGCCCTTTATTATAGTTCGCTTGGAATTATAACACTAAGAGTTCGCGGATGCGGGCAAGAGCCTGCATGAGGCCATCGGCGTTCTTGCCACCGGCCTGTGCAAATCCGGGTTGACCGCCGCCACCGCCTTGAATCAATTTAGCGGCTTCGCGAACAATCTGGCCGGCATTGTTGCCTGCAGCGACGACTTCATCGGTAAGCATAACGGTCAAAAGAGGTTTGCCGCCGGCATCGTGAGTTGCGGCGATGAAAACAGTATTCGACGGCGAAAGTTGGCGAACAGCAAAGGCGGTGTTCTTAACTACGTCGGCATTTCTCAAGCCTCTGACTTCCACCACTTTCACACCATTAACATCTTCAGCCTTTTCCAAGAGAGTGCGTGCCATCGATTCGATTTTCTCTTTCATGAACTCGTCGGTCTTCTTTCGAAGGTCGGCGTTTTCGTCAATGGCATTGCGGACTGCCTGCATAAGGTTCGGTGCATTGTTGAAAAGTTGCCCGATGGCGCGGACAGTGTCTTCTGTTCTGTCCATAGCATCTTCGACGGCTTCTGCCGTAATAGCCTCGATTCGGCGAATTCCGGCGGCAATCGAACTTTCGCTGACTATGCGAATCATACCGATGTTTCCGGTGTTAGGAACGTGCGTGCCGCCGCAAAGTTCAATCGACGAACCATAGCGGATAACGCGAACCTCTTCGCCGTATTTCTCGCCGAAGAGAGCCATAGCGCCCATTTCGCGGGCTTTTGCGATAGGAATAGAACGATATTCGTCGAGCGGGATGGCTTGGCGAACGCGCGAGTTGGCAAGATGTTCGACACGGCGGATTTCCTCTTGCGTAAGTTTCTGGAAATGCGAGAAATCGAAGCGAAGTGAATCTGGACTGACCAAAGAGCCTTTTTGCTCAACGTGGGTTCCAAGCACTTCTCGAAGGGCCTCGTGGAGAAGGTGTGTTGCCGTGTGGTTGCACGATGTTGCGAGACGGGCTTTTTCATTGATTGCTGCCACAAACTCCGCTTCAACATCAGCGGGAAGGTTCTTGGCAATATGAACGCCAATGCCGTTTTCACGCTTGGTATCAACGATTTTAACGACATCTTCTCCAGCGGTGAGAGTACCGGTGTCGCCAACCTGACCGCCCATTTCGGCGTAGAATGGTGTGGCGGAGAGGATTATCTGATAGAACGTGTTGTTCTTCTGCTTGACTTGACGATAACGGAGAATTCGGGTGGCAACTGATGTCTTGTCGTAGCCGACAAATTCTTGTTCGCCTTCGTTGACGACAACCCAGTCGGATGTCTCGGTTGCGGCGGCGTTGCGGGCGCGAGCCTTTTGAGCGGCCATCTCGGTGTCAAACTCGGCATGGTCGAGAGTCATCCCGTTTTCCTTGAGGATAAGTTCGGTAAGGTCGAGCGGGAATCCGTATGTATCGTAAAGAATGAATGCCTCTTTGCCCGAGATTTCAGCCTTACCGTTCTTCTTGGCCTCGGCTATGGATGCGTCAAGAAGACGGATGCCGTTCTCGAGAGTGCGTAGGAAGGCGTCTTCTTCCTCTTTGATGACGCGGATGATTAGTTCGCGTTGCTGACCGAGTTCGGGATAAGCCTCGCCCATTGACTCGATTAGGGTATCAACAAGACGATACATAAATGCCTGTTTCTGGTCAAGGAACGTGTAACCATAGCGTACGGCACGTCGGAGGATTCGGCGGATGACATAGCCGGCTTTCGCGTTCGACGGCAGTTGGCTGTCGGCAATCGAGAAGGATATTGTGCGGACGTGGTCAGCGATTACGCGCATGGCGATATCCACTTTATGGTCAACACCATATTTATATCCTGAAATTTCGCCGATTTTTGCAATAAGAGGTTGGAAAACGTCGGTGTCGTAGTTCGACTTCTTGCCTTGCAGAGCCATGCAAAGGCGTTCGAAGCCCATACCGGTGTCAATAACGCGTGCAGGCAACGGTTCGAGCGATTGGTCAACCTTGCGGTTGTATTGCATGAACACGAGGTTCCAAATCTCAATCACTTGCGGATTGTCCTTGTTGACAAGTTCGGCACCGGGCACTTTCGCCTTTTCCTCTTCGCTGCGAAGGTCGATGTGGATTTCCGAACTTGGACCGCATGGGCCGGTGTCGCCCATTTCCCAGAAGTTGTCATGCTTGTTACCGTTGATGATATGGTCGGCAGGGAGATGCTTAGCCCAGATTTCTGCGGCCTCGTTGTCACGTTCCAAGCCTTCGTCGGCTGCACCCTCAAACACTGTCGCATAGAGGATTTCGGGGTTGAGGTGGAGCACATCGACGAGATATTCCCACGCCCAGTCGATGGCTTCTTTCTTGAAGTAGTCGCCGAACGACCAGTTGCCAAGCATTTCGAACATCGTGTGGTGGTAGGTGTCCATGCCGACTTCTTCCAAGTCGTTGTGCTTACCGCTGACACGCAGACACTTCTGCGAGTCGGCCACGCGGGTGTATTTGGCGGCCTTGTTGCCGAGGATTATGTCCTTGAATTGGTTCATGCCGGCGTTGGTGAACATCAACGTCGGGTCGTCCTTGATGACCATCGGGGCAGATGGGACTATTTGGTGTCCGCGTTGGCGGAAAAATTCTTTGAAGGATTCACGTATCTCCTTTGCTGTCAACATATTGAATTGTTTATTTAAGTTTGTTCCAAATATATTTGCGAAAATTTTTATGCAAAATTAGAGAAATTTAAGTAATTTTGCAAGTGAGAAAGTTTAATAGTTTGATTTATATGGACTCCATCGAGAAAAAATACTACCGAATCGGCGAAGTAGCCCAAATTCTGAACATCCCCACATCCACGCTCCGCTTTTGGGAGAGTCAGTTTACAATCATCAAGCCGCGCCGCAACGACCGCGGCACACGATTCTACACTCCCGAAGATGTGGAAAAAATCCGCATGGTGTATTATCTCGTCAAGGAGAAGGGGTTGAAACTTGACGCCGCGCAGGAGCAAATCCGCGCAAACCGCGACGGTGTCGCCCGCCGCTTCGAAGCCATTGAACGCCTTAAATCCGTCCGCGAACGCGTCAAAAGCCTCCTCGACGCCGCAAACTCAGTTAAAGTTTAAAGAGGATAGTTTATAGTTGAAAGGGGTTCTCACAGATTCCACAGATACTCACGGATTTTTTCACACAAACCGCGAAGCGCTCGCGAGTGGAAGTTTAGCGCATGTCGCCGTAGGCGGTGCGCAATGGCGAAGCCAAAACTATCCACCGCAACGCGCTAAGACACAAAGAATCAGGGATTTAAAAACCGACATCGCAATAATAAAGAAGAACAAAAACAATAAAAACACTTGGAAGTGCTGCCGGCTCTACGAGCCTATTCCAAGCCATCCGCTCAAGTTCTGTTTATGCGAGCATAACAGCCCTTGACCGATGTCTCAGAACAGCCTTTGGCTGGCGACACTTCCAAGCAAAAACATGAAAAAGCAGTGTTATAGGTCATATAGCCGTTGTTTTGTGTGTTTTAACGATATGCTTTGTGCCTTTATTATATCTTATAACCTAACCCACGCCGTTTTATATGTTTTTGCTTTTACTGATTTCAGCGCATGAAATGCCGGGCGGTTGGTGTTGGTGGTAAATGACGTTAACTTGTTCGCGGGCATACACCATCAACACCAACCAATTATCTTGAAAAGAGAAAATCAGTAAAAGTGTTTTAATTGTTTTTGTGAAAATGAAAACAAAGAAATTTAATGGTGAGCCTAAAATATTTTGGAGTTATAATTTATGATAGATGATTTAGAATTTGTACGAGACTGCGTCTCGTAGTGCACTGGCATGCGGGAAAAACAAAAGCGGCATCGCTCCGAGGGGCGATGCCGTTTTTTGTTGGTTTGTTGCCTGAATTATTCGGCGACAACTTCGAAGGGAATTTCGATTGCCACTTCCTTGTGGAAGCGAACTTCGGCGGTGTATTTGCCAAGTTCTTTCACCACGTCCTTGACGGTGATGAGTTTGCGGTCGACTTCGTAACCTGCTGCTGCGAGGGCTTCAGCCACTTGGGCTGCACCAACGGCGCTATAGAGAGTGCCGGTAGCGTTGACAGCGGCAGGAATGGTAAGAGCCACGTCTTTGAGAGCATCGGCCTGCGACTGAGCGTCGGCCTTGATTTTCTCAATCTTGTGGGCACGCTGACGAAGATTTTCGGCGTGAACTTTGAGAGCCGAAGGAGTGGCGAGGATTGCCTTTCCCTGCGGGATAAGATAGTTGCGGCCGTAGCCGTTCTTTACTTCAACAACGTCGTCTTTGTAGCCGAGGTTGGCGATATCTTCTTTAAGAATAATTTTCATAATTGTAGTCTCCTTTCGTTGGATTATTTCATCAAGTCGGTTACATAGGGGAGAAGAGCCAAGTGGCGGGCACGCTTGACGGCCTGAGCCACGCGACGTTGGAATTTCAGGGAAGTTCCGGTGATACGGCGGGGAAGAATTTTGCCCTGCTCGTTGAGGAATTTCTTAAGGAACTCGGGGTCCTTGTAGTCGATATACTTGATGCCGCTACGTTTGAAACGACAATATTTTTTCTTCTTGTTGTCACCTTGTGACAGCGGGGTAAGATAACGAATTTCTGATTGTGCCATAGGTTAGTCCTCCTTTGTTTCTTCGGGTTCGACATTTGCTTCTGCTTCGGCTGCAGGTTCTTCAACTGCGGGAGCCTCTACTGCTGCGGGAGCCTCAACGGCTTCTTCAACAACGGGGGCTTCAACTTCAGCCACAGGAGCCTCTTCTACTTCGGGAGCCTCAACGACTTCCTCAACGGGAGCGGCTTTGGGCTCTTCTTTGGGGGCGTTAGCCTTTGTGGCACGAATGCTGCGGCGTTTTGCTGCATATTCTGCTGCATACTTGTCAAGACGGAACGTCAAGAAACGAATGATACGTTCGTCGCGGCGGAATGCGGTTTCAAGTTTCTTAATGAGGGTCGGTTCGCCGTCGAATTCGATAAGGGTGTAGAACCCAGTCGATTTCTTCTGAATGGGATAAGCGAGTTTGCGAAGGCCCCATTGCTCTTCATTGACGATTGTTGCGCCATCGGCTGTCAACACGCCTTTGAATTTTTCTACCGCTTCCTTCATCTGGTCTTCAGACAAAACGGGAGTCAAAATGAAAACGGTTTCGTAATGGTTCATAAAAACTTTTTAATTTGTTGATTGTTAAAAAATTAATTAAATTTGCTTGGCTTCGTTTCCGCCTCAGTCGGCAACCCTCGCGGGGCGGCAGTCGGCAAAAATTTCCGCAAAGCGACCGCAAAGTTAGTAATTATTTTCCATATAACCAAACATTTAAAGTTTAAAGTTTAGAGAGGATAGTTTAGAGAGGATAGTTTAGAGTTTATAGAGGCAAAAACGGGTTAATGAACGAGGGAGATTGCAACTTTTTTGAGGGGAAAATGCGGAGAATAAAGTTTTTTGTGTAACTTTGCAGTAGAGGAGTGCCAACGGCTCCCATTTATTCAAATTTTAGACTTTATACGACAATGAAAACTCTTTATAAATCACTGATATTAGCGGTTTTACTCACAACGTCCGTCACGGCTTTCGCCGCCCGACACACTTCGATTTCCAGCGACATGCTCAACGGCGAATGGGCTATTGAAAAGGTGAACGGAAAAAGGCTCGTCTCCGTAGATGACGATATGCCCTACCTCATTTTCAACACCAAGCAAAACCTGATTTACGCTTCCGACGGGCATAACACTGTCAACGCCTTCTACACATTCAACGCCGGCCACTCGGCAAACGCGATAAAGTTCTCCAATGTTGTCGCAAGCCACAACAACGACGCCTCCTCCACGAAGGCCCTTGTTAATGCCCTCAGCAACGCAAACGCCTATTCCTACGAAGAAGGCGAATTCCCCACCCTACATTTATATAAAGGCGACAGCGAACAGTTGACTCTACGCAAACTCGGACTATCGGTTCTCGACGGAGCATGGAAGGTCAAAGCGGTCCGCAACAACACGATTGAAAAAGAGGACGAAATTCAACTCGTAATCGACACAACCGACGGCCGCGTCTATGGCAACACTGGATTCAACATTTTCCGCGGCACAATCTGGATTGACACGAGCAAGCCCCGCGCCATCCAATTCCAAAACATCAATGCCTCGGAAAACGAAACCGACAACCAACGCAATGAAACTCAACTCCTCGTGGCTCTCGAAGAAGTGGAATCTATTAAGAATGTGAAGGGAAACACAGTCACGTTGCTTGACGGCAACGGCAAACCTGCAATTGTACTCGAGCGAATCACAATCAGCAGGGATAAAGAGTAAAGAGGAGAGTTTGAAGTTTATAGAGGAAAGTTTATAGATTATAGGGGGTCAAGATATTGAGTCTATAACTCCTATAATCTATTTGTTTTGCATTCCGGCGGCGAGGCGCTGTCGCACGACTTCGTACATCATCACACCGGCAGCCACAGACACGTTAAGCGAACCTATTTTGCCGAACTGGGGAATAGCCACCCATGTGTCGCACTCACGAAGCACATCGGAAGAAATGCCCACATCTTCCGCACCCATTACTATCGCCACGGGCCCTGTATAGTCGGCATCAGTGTAGGCCATGTCGGCTTTTTCCGAAGCCGCCACCACTTTATAGCCATTGTCCTTTAAAAACCGGACTGCGGAAAGGATGCTTCGACAACGACACACCGGGAGATGGTTAAGTGCCCCTGCGGAAGTTTTTACTGCATCGCCGCCAACGCTTACGCTGCCGCGTTCGGGAATGACGATGGCGTCGGCTCCGACACATTCGGCGGTGCGGGCGATTGCCCCGAAATTGCGTACATCGGTAATACCGTCAAGCAAAATGAGGAAAGGCACAAGTCCGTCTTCATATATCTGCGGAACAAGATTATCAAGCGAATGGTAGGTGACGGCAGAAAGAATCGCGACCACACCTTGATGATTCTTGCGGGTGATTTTATTGATTTTCTCAACCGGCACGCGCTGATTGACAATGCCATACCGACGGATGGCATCGAATAATTCAGCAAGGAGTTCGCCACCCTGAAGGTCCTTACGGATAAACACCTTGTCGATGTCACGCCCCGATTCAATGGCTTCAATCACGGCTCTAATACCAAAGATATAATCATTCCGTTCCATATATGATATTATTTTCTGTTTTTCAAGAGCGATTTTGCGTTTTGGCGGGCGGCGGCGTCAACGCTTTCCCCGCTAAGCATTACGGCGATTTCTTCTTCTCGGCCGGCATCGTCAAGGCGGACGATATT
>JAFZPB010000274.1 GCA_017552595.1 Muribaculaceae bacterium | reverse complement strand
CCCCAAAGGCACGCTGCTCGTCACCTATCACCCCGCCACTCTCGACACGATGCCCGTCGCCGACCAATGCCACGAACTTTTGACGGCTCTCGACCGTTTCCCCGACAACCGCCTGCTTATCACCTACCCCAACAACGACTCTGGCGGCGAAGAAATCATTCGTCAAATCCGCCAATATGAAAGCCTCAATCCTGAGCACGTCAGAGTGATTCCATCGTTGGGAGCACAGCGATATCTTTCGGCATTACAATTCGTAGCGGCCGTAGTCGGGAACTCGTCAAGCGGAATAATTGAAGTGCCGTCGATGGGAATTCCGACGGTTGACATAGGTCCGCGCCAGCGTGGACGCGTCGCGGCTGACTCGGTGATTCATTGCCGTTGCTGCGCCGACGATATTGCCGACGCAATTTCCAAAGCACTTGCGAGGGGCAGCCGTGACGATATTGAAAATCCGTATTATAAGCCCGACACACTTGAGCAGATTGTCGAAGCAATAGTTTCAACGCCACTTGAGTCATTCACAAAATGCACTGTACGTCAATGATTTCTGACAATAAAACACTTTTCGTCATTCCCGCCCGCGGCGGTAGCAAAGGCATTCCCCACAAGAATATCGCCCTGCTTGCGGGCCGACCGCTGATAGCATATTCGATAGATGTTGCACTCCAACTTGCCGACCCATCGATGGTGTGCCTCTCGACCGACGATGACGAAATTCGACAAGTGGCTGAATCGCTCGGACTTCCCGTGCCTTATCGCCGACCTTCGGAATTTGCCGCCGACACATCAGGTTCGCGAGAAGTCATTCTCGATGCCATGGACTATTACGACCGACAAGGGGTGGAATACGACAAAGTGGTGCTTTTGCAACCCACATCGCCCCTCCGTACCGCCGACGATGTCAAAGCGGCTGTTGAACTGTATTCGCCAGAAGTGGATATGGTGGTGAGCGTGGTCGAAGCAAAGGCGAATCCCTATTACGACTGCTTCGAGACCGACGAAGAAGGATTTCTTCATGTTTCGAAAGGCGACGGGCAACTGACACGACGTCAAGACGCACCCAAAGCATGGCAATACAACGGAGCCGTTTACGTCATCAATCCCCAATCGCTGAGAGCGATGCCGATGGGCAGTTTCACCCGACGCGTACCGTCACCAATGCCCAAAGACCGCAGCCTTGACATTGACACTCCTCTCGACCTTCTCCTCGCCGAAACCATACTCAACACGTCCAAATAATTATACAAATTAATCTTATGAGTCGTTGTTTGTTTTTGATTGTGATGTCGCTTGGGACAATGTTTGCCTCGGCAAATAATTTTTCAGGTAAAGTTGTTGACGAAAATGGCGAGGTTGTGGAGTTTGCCACTGTCAGCCTGCTTAACGCTAACGACAGCACTTTCATCTGCGGCACTACCACTTCCGCTGACGGCTCATTCTCTTTGTCAAACAACTCCCGCAACGCGATAATCCGAATTACTTATATAGGCTTCAAACCATTTTTTGTCAACGCTTCCGGAGATATAGGCACTGTAGCACTTACGCCAGAGGAATCGATGCTCTCAGAGGTGGCCGTAACAGCATCCCGCCCTGTCTATAAACTGACGACCGAAGGAATCAAGACCGATGTCGACGGAACGTTGCTGAGCATGGTGGGTACGGCAAAAGCCGTGCTTGAGAATCTCCCAGGCGTTCAGAAGACAGGCGAGGGCGTCGAGGTTTTCGGCAAAGGCGCACCGCTTATTTACGTGAACGGAAGACAGATATACAACAAGGAGGAACTTGACCAAATTCAGAGTGAGAGTATCAAAAGTGTAGAACTTATCACCAATCCCGGCTCTAAATACAAAGCCAATGTGGGCTCGGTGATTCTTATTAAAACGAAACGTAATCAAGGCGAAGGATTCTCGTTCATCGCACAAGCCAGTTATTTTCAAAGCAATAACACCGATGCTGATTTGGGGGCAAACTGGAATTACCGTAATCGCGGACTCGACGTTTTCGGCACATTTTGGTTCGACTGGGACAATAATTACGAACAAGACGACATCACGATGGATTCCAAGACCGACGAGGACTGGTTTATTAAAGAATACAGTCATTTTGACAAACGCATACGTTCGTTATTTTCCGCAGTCGGCGTGAACTATACGTTCAACGATGAAAATTCGGCAGGTTTCCGATACTACACGAAGACAATGTTCCACAACGCCATGTCGGGCACATACACTGCCGACGTGACCGACAACGGTGAATTCTACGACCATCTTGACAACAAAATGGGCGATAACACCAAATGGAATATGCCTCATTCCCTTAATGTTTACTACATCGGCAAAGTGGGGAAAACCTCAATCGACTTCAACACCGACTATTTATATCATAAGATTAGAAAACACTCATGGAATGAAGAGACAAGCCTAACACAGGAGAGCCGTTTGGTGACCAGCGACGGAATGGTGCGCGTTCAGTTTTGGGCGGCGAAATTGAATCTGTCGTGGCCTTTGTGGGGCGGCAAATTCCTTTTAGGAGGGGAATACGACAACACCCGACGCGACGAAGAATATGACAACCCCGAGCACATTGTGCCTTCATCGGAAATCGACCAGCGCGAAAGCATTTACTCGTTTTTTACCGAATACACACATCCGCTGCCTTTCGGGCAGATGCGATTAGGTCTGCGCAATGAGAACGTCAATAGCGACTATTACAATCAAGGCATACGAATCGACGAGCAAAGCCGAATCTATCATCACCTCTTCCCGAGTGCAGGATTGTCGGCACGAGCAGGGAAAGTGCAACTTATGGCAAACTATGCAAGGAAAATACAACGGCCCAGTTATAGGCAACTTTCAGGCTCCGTGACTTACGAGAACCGTTTTTCTTGGGATACCGGCAATCCATTTTTGAGGCCGACTATAATCGACCAAGCGTCGGTGATGGCGATGTGGAAATGGGTGAACGTGTCGTTGGAATACGACCACAATAAAGACGTGATTGTCAGCACCTGCCGACCGGTTGAGGGCAGCGAGGAAACCTTGCTCTTCTATAACGAGAATGTCGACCACGAAGACATAATCCGCGCCGCTGTCACTTTCACCCCTAAATTCGGCATTTTCCAGCCTTCATATTCGGTGATTGCCATTAAGGACTGGATTAAAATCCCGTCACCGGCCGGCTACGTCAGCCCCAAAATGCCCTATATTTTCATTCAGTTGAACAATAATTTCCGTTTCACGCCGTCGATGATTGCCGAAGCCAGGTTCCTGATTACCCCAAGGGGCGAAAATAAAAACTTTAAGTTCACAAAAACCGAATGCAATGTTTATCTCAGTTTGACAAAGTCGTTCTTTGACAATCGGTTGAGTCTCCAAGCGGCTGTACACAATCTGTTCAATTCCTATAGGGAATACCTCTGCAACTACGGCACCCGAACCAAAACACAATTAATGCGTGACGACACATGCCCGAAGTTTGAATTGACATTGCGTTACAGGTTCAATGCCACAAACAGCAAATATCGCGGCAGCGGCGCCGGCGACGCCCAGAAAGCCCGCTTCGGCAACGACAACTAATCCTATATAGGTCCAAATCAAGAGCCATAGACCGAATTTTTTGCGATTTCATCTGTTTTTTGAAAGGGATTGCAACCTTTTGAGTGTGTAGTGCGTCTATTTAGTGAGACTGTAAATTTGGCGCCAACAGTTTCAAATTTCTAAATTCACTACAACAATGAGACGCAACATTCTATCAATCCTTACATTATTCGTGGCAATATATGCCACGGCAACAGATTTTTATGGCAAGGTTGTTGACGAAAACGGGGAGGCAATCGAGTTTGCCACAGTAAGTCTGCTTAACACCGCAGACAGCACTTTCATCTGCGGCGCTACCACTGCCGCTGACGGCTCGTTTTCTTTGTCATGCAACATAAACAAAGCAATTGCCCGAATTACTTACATCGGCTATATGCCGTCGTTTGTCAACACTTCTGGAGATACCGGTACTGTCGCACTTACGCCAGAGGAATCGATGCTCTCAGAGGTGGCGGTGACTGCCACTCGTCCCACTTATAAACTTACAACTGAGGGCATCAAGACCGACGTTGACGGCACGTTGCTCAGTAAAGTGGGCACTGCCAATAAGGTACTTGAAAACTTGCCGGGCGTGCAGAAGAAGGCCGACGGCATCGAGGTCTTCGGCAAAGGCACCCCGCTCATATATGTAGACGGCAGGCTATTGCGTGAAAAGGGAGAACTTGATCAGATCCAAAGCGAGAATATTCAAAGTGTGGAACTAATCACCAATCCAGGCGCAAAGTACAAAGCCGACGTGGAGGCGGTTATCCTCATCAAGACCAAGCGTCAGCAAGGCGAGGGGTTCTCGTTCAACACCACAGCCAGTTATTTCCGCAGTCGTAACAACGACCTTGACCTTGGTTTCGACTGGAACTATCGTCACCGCGGGCTAGACGTGTTCGGCAGCGTATGGTACAATGGCTACCACAATTGGCATAGTTACGACATCACTCTCGACGTGAACACCGACAAGAAATGGCAAATGCTTGAACATAGCAATGAGAATGGCGTTCAAAGGTCGCTTTATGCCTCAATAGGAGCCAACTATATTTTCAGCGACAACCACGCCATTGGTTTCCGCTACGACACCAAAGATTGGTTCCGCGACGATAGTTTTGGCACTTTCACGGCCGACGTGACGGCCGACGGCATTTTCTACGACCACCTTGATAATACAATTAAAATGGAATCCAAATCGAATATGCCTCACACCCTCAATGCCTACTATAACGGCAAGGTGGGTAAGACCTCCATTGATTTCAACACAGATTATATGTTTAGGAAAGACCGCAAGGACACATGGAATGACGAGGCTAGCCAGGAGCAGGAGAGCCGCATAGTGACCAGTAGGAGCGTTGTGCGCAGCCAACTATGGGCGTCGAAACTTGTGCTTTCATGGTCGTTGTGGGGCGGCAACCTACAAGCGGGAACTGAATATGACCTCACTAACCGCAACGATGACTACATCAACCCCGAGCAAGTTGTGCCCACCTCTTTCACCGAGCAACGCGAACGCAATTATACATTCTTCACCGAATACTCCCATCCATTGTCTTTCGGGCAGATGCGATTAGGTCTTCGCAATGAGAACGTTACCAGCGACTATTATAATGCCGGGGTTAAAATCGCCGACCAAAGCAAGACATACCACCATTTCTTCCCCAGCATGGGGCTGACGGCAAAAGTTGGAAAAATGCAGATGATGGCGAACTACTCGATGAAGATTCAACGGCCCTATTATTGGATGCTCAATAGCGCCGTCACCTATGCCAACCGCTTCACATGGCAGAGCGGCAACCCCATGCTCAAACCGTCGGTAATCAACCAGGCGTCACTGATGGCAATGTGGCGATGGGTGAATGTGATGTTTGACTACAAGCGCACCAACGACGTGATTGTCAACGTGGGCGAAAGCGTCGAAGGAAGTCCAGAAACCACACTCATCACTCGCGACAATGTTGACCACGCCGATGCTATACGCGCCATGGTCATACTCAATCCCAAGTTTGGTATTTATCAACCTTCGCTCACGCTTGGCATGATTAAAGACTGGATAAAGATTCCGTCGCCAGTGGGATTCATTAGTCCAAGTAATCCTATTTATTTGGTTCAGTTCAACAACAGTTTCAAGATTACGCCAACCTTTACCGCACAAGCCAATCTGTCGTTCACATCAAAAGGCGACAAGGAAAACATGACACTCACCAAAGCCGTGTGGGACGCTTATGTAAGCCTCACCAAGACATTCTTCGACGACCGTTTAAGTCTTCAAGTTGCAGGGCACAATATACTCGACTCTCATGAGAATATAAGCATTCGATACGGTACTCGCTCGTTATTCCAAAAGTCAAACAGAGACTCACGCGAACTCGAAGTCACCGTGCGTTACAAATTCAATGCTACGAACAGCAAATATCGTGGCGGCGGTGCGGGAGATTCGGAAAAGGCCCGTTTTGGCGAAGAAAAATAGATAGAATTAAAGAAAAATAGATAACCACAAACTGTTCTTCATGCAAATAATAGTTTGGGCAAAGGGCTGGCGTCAACAACAACACCAGCCCTTAATCTATTATTCACAACATCGTAGTTATTATTTTGGCGGAATAGGTGTTTTTAGCATATCGCAACCTAATGGATGCATTACCGTGAATTGTTCGACAAAGACAGACCAACGCTAAAAATCATGTTCACATTTGACAGTGTGCCGCTGAGATCCCAGTCCTCATGATACTCGTCGGACGGTTTGTGATACCAAGCCGGCATAGGATACTTATTGGGTCTGCTCACATCTACGGGATGCGTGCCGTTCTCCAAAACCACCGCAGGCACACCCTTCTTCACGAAATTATAGTGGTCGGAGCGGTAAAACCAGCCGTCGGAGTTGTCGTCGTCGAAATAGATATACCGGCCCTGAGCAGCGGCGGCGGCGACATAATAACGGTCTAAGTAACTCTCCCCACCGCCCAAAATCACGACGTCGTGCGTCAACTCGGCAGGGCCTATGCTCTCAAAATTAATGCAGGCCACAGTCTTTCCCATCGGTACGACAGGATGAGCGCAGTAATATGCCGAGCCGAAAAGGCCGCCCTCCTCCGACGAGGGGAAGAAGAACACCAGGTCGCGTTGCGGCCGAGGCATCTCCTTGAACTTCTTTGCCACGAGCAATTCCCCCGCCATACCGGAGGCATTGTCTCCGGCACCGTTATATATCGTATCGCCGTGCTCGTCGGGTTTTCCGAAACCCAGATGGTCCCAGTGGGCACAAAACACCAAGGCCTCACCGTCATGACCGCTACCGCGAAGAATGCCGCCCACATTGCGCGTCTTCTGAATGTCGTAGGTGACATTCATCTTCACATCACCTCTCACATTTAGGGAGAAACTCTTGAAATGCGGCTTTTTCGCATTAGCCAGTGCCCTATCCATATCCATGCCAGCCGCAATAAACAGTTTTTTAAGGCCGCCCTCATGCAGCCATCCCTTGATGGCCAGTTCGTCGGCATTGCGCGTATCGGGATTATAGATGCCGAGATTGTCGGCCAGGTGGCCATTAACACAGACGTGCCACCCGTAACTGGCGGCTTCAGTATTGTGGACCACCAGACAACCGGCGGCACCCTGACGCTGCGCCTCTTCGAACTTATATGTCCAACGGCCATAATAGGTCATGTTGCGCCCTCTAAAGAGTTTGCTGTCATAAAAGCCCGGGTCGTTGACCATAACCACCACTATCTTGCCTTTCACATCGATGCCATCGTAGTCGTTCCAGCCATATTCAGGGGCGTTGATGCCAAAACCGCAAAACACATACTCCGCCTTCCTCATATCAATTTTCTCAGTGGCGCGAGACGTCCAGATAACCAAATCGTCGGGATAGTGAAGCACCGCTTTCTTCTTTCCGCTCACAGAGAGCCTGCCGCCCTCAGGTTTGGCTGTAACTGAAATCATTTCAAAGGGCTGGAACCAACTGCCGTTGAATGCAGGCTCCAATCCTATTTCCTCCAATTGCCTTGCAAGATAATTAACTGTCTTGTCTTCATAGGGCGTCATGGGTTTTCTTCCGCCAAACTCATCGAGGGAAAGAGTCTTTACCCATTCTCTGAACAATTGTTCGTCACTTCCGGCTTGCAACCGCTCCTGCGAAATCTGCGCTTTCGCAGTTGTCAAACCCATTGTGACAAAAGAGATTACCATCATCAACACTTTAACATTCATTCTCATCAGCCTAAAAAATAAGGGTTATTGGAAAAGATTTGAAAAATCCGATATTTATATGTTGTTTAACTTTCTGCAAATATACAAAAACTTCGCCTTTTGGCGCATGCCAATCAGCGAGAATAATTATGCAATTGCAAGGCTACTGGCTATTTTGTCGTTGGATTATTTCGCCAATCTCCTTACGAGCCTCCTTTCCTTCAGGACATGGCCAAAGAGGATAAACGTGGCCCATCTTCTTTTTCACATGCAAACGGACATCTACTCCTGCCGCCTTCTTCATTTTGTCGTAGGCATTGACTATATCCGTATAGAGGGTTTCCCATGTGCCCACATAAATGTCGGTGGGTGGCAAACCTCGCATTTCGCCATAGAGGGGCGAAACCATCGGGTCGTGAGGGTCAATACCGTCAGCCCAGTCGGCGCCGACGAGTCGAAGCACCTTTAAGTTGAGGAAGGTGTCATATTCCTGAAGAGCATCGTCGCCACCGACAACATCAACCCATGGAGAGATAAGCACCAATCGGGCGGGAATGTCGATTGAGTCGTTAAGCAGTTTCTGAGTCAGAGCAAGGCTGAAGCCGCCACCGGCAGAATCGCCCATAATGATTATTCGCTTTGACGAGTAACGCTCTTGCAGTTGCTGATATAATTGAAGCATCAGCGGGAAAGCGTCATTGACGGTATAGCGGTAGAGCAACGGATAGTTTGGCGTCACGATGCCGCACCCGGTCGTTTCAGCCCATTCTGCCATCGCTTTCCAATGCTGGGGAGTGAAGTTGTGCACATAGGCACCGCCGTGAATGTAGAGCACGACGGGCTTGGAATCGTCAACGGCGGCTGACTCAAACACCTGCATTTCACCCACTCTGTACTGCTTAACCTCACGGGGAAACACGATATTATCGGGAATATCTATGGTGCTTTTATCCGTAGTATCTACCTTGGCATTTTCATATTCTTCCATCGTTGTCAGCGACAATGAATGGGCGACAATAAAGGCCTGCGGCGAGCGACCGTCGATGAGCCAAAATCCTATGCCGACAACCAGCAAGGACACGACTAAAATTACAACTGTCAGAAACAGTTTTTTGAGTATTTTCTTGATTTTCATAAAAAAGATATAATGTAAATAGTGAATATGCCACAAAGGTATAAATTTATTTCAACGTCACGAATTTTGTGGGAAGTTTTTTATCCTTTTTTTGCGTTGAAGCCTTAAAACGTGAACACTAGTCACCAAAAAGAGGACAAAAATAATAAAGCAAAAACGCCAACAACCTGAAATTCAAGTTATTGACGTTTTTAATGGTGTCCGAGATGAGATTCGAACTCACACAGCCCAACGGCCACTACCCCCTCAAAGTAGCGTGTCTACCAATTCCACCACCCGGACAGGAATCATCACCCGACAGCCGCGAGCCAATTTTTCGTTGAGCGGAAAACGGGACTCGAACCCGCGACCCCGACCTTGGCAAGGTCGTGCTCTACCAACTGAGCTATTTCCGCAGTTGCGACTGCAAAGTTACTGCTTTTCCCGAAACTGACAAAATTTTTTCAAAAAAATTTATTTTTTCACCACAAATCCGCCCTCTGACGCACTGAGGGGCATAAAAACGCCTTTCAACGACGGCTAAAAGCCCTATCCATCCGAAAGAAATCTGCCGAAAATTTGGACAAATGACGGGCTTGCACTATCTTTACAAAAAATTTATAAAGACGTTTATTACCATGGGATTTTTAGATTTTCTTTTCGGCGCCGCAAAAAATGTTGCATCAAGCGCAGCGCACGATGTCGCCTACACTGCAATGCGCAGAGCCATCAATAAAGCCACCGACTCTTTAGAGGGGCAATCCGCCTCTTCAAACATAGGCGGAGCGACCGACAACACTCAGACTATCGTCATCGGCAACCTGCCCCGCAACCTTGCCGAACTCAAGGCCATGCCCCAAGCGGCTCTCGCCAGCGAATTCGACGTGGCGGCCCTGTGTGTGGCGGCTCTATGCAATTTCAATGCCGACCGTAACGCTGCTGTTGAAATGATAAATTACCTCCGTGGCCCTCGCCCGTTGAGCAATTACGACATTCAGTTCCTCGGCGAGCGCCTCAACGGCAAGCAATACAAAACTTTCTCCTTCTTCAACGGGACAAGCCCCGCCAACGAATACACTCCTTCCGAACCGTTGTCAATCAACGTGTCGTCGAATCCGTATAGTTACACCAACGAAGGCTACGCCAACCTCTGGCTACACTCGTCAGGTGCTGACTCGCCTATGCCGATTTCACTCCGCAAAAAGCCCTCGACAGGCCAATGGTTTGTATGGGAGATGACTTTCCTCGCCGACATCCGCGAGCCCGATTCTCAGGACCCGTGGAAATAGGGTAAAGTTTATAGTTTATAGTTGATAGTTTAAAGTTTAAAGAATTTGTCATATAATGAAAAAATTTCTCTTTTCAATTCTGATTTTTGCCGGCATAGTCTCTATGGCGACTGCCGAGCACCTCGTGATGATTTCCACCAACGACTGCCACTCGACAATCGACCCCAACGACAACAATCTCGGGGGACTACTACGCCGTCGCGTGGTGATTGACTCTATCCGTGCCGCCGAAGCGAAAGCGGGCAATCCGACATTGCTCATCGATGCCGGCGACCAAGTACAGGGCTCGCTCTATTTCACTCTTTACGAGGGTGCCGTGGAATATGCCTCTATCGACAGCCTCGGCTACGATATCATCATCCTCGGCAACCACGAATTTGACAACACCCTGCCCGAAACGGCCGCTTTCTACCGCAATGTACGCGCCCAAAAGGTTTGCTCGAACTACGACTTCGACCAAACGGCGATGCGCGGCATGTTCTATCCCTATATCGTGAAGCGTTTCGGCGACAAGCGCGTGGCGTTTATCGGCATCAACCTCAACCCCGACGGCAAAATCTCGTCAAGGTCCTACACTGGCATGCTTTACAACGACGGCAAAAAGGTGGCTTGCGAACTTTCGACCTACCTGAAGAAATCGGGCATCGCCGACTATGTGGTGATGATTTCGCATATCGGCTACGACGAGTCGAACGAGAACTCGCCCACCGACCTTCAGATTGCCGCAGCATCGACCGATATCGACATCATCATCGGCGGCGACAGCCACACATTTATCGACCCTGCCGAGCCTCAACGCTGGCAGATTGCCAACGCCGCCGGCCGCAAAATCGCTGTCACCCAAACAGGCGCTCACGGTGTGCACGTAAATAAAATCGACCTTGACCTCGCAACGGGTAAAGTGGATTACGAATCAGTGCTTATCGACAGTCGTCTCGATGACCGCGCCAATGCCGACTATCCCGCCTTCAAAGAGTGGCTCCGTCCTTATTGCTCCGAAGTCCAGGCCCTCAACGGCAATATTATCGGCACCTGCGCACGCTTTATGATTAACCGCGACAACTCCGACGCAGGCCTCTCGAACTGGGCCGCTGACGCCCTCTACGAAGCGGGCTTGAAACAATTCGGCAAAATCGACTTCGCCGTGATGAACACCGGCGGACTCCGCAAACCGTTGCCCGAAGGCAAAATCTCCGAAGGTCGACTTGTCGAAATCATGCCCTTCAAAAACAGCCTGACCGTCGTGGAAATGACCGGCGACGTGCTCACCGAAATGCTTACCCAAATGGCATCGAAGGGCAAGGCAGTGCCGAGCAAACAAGTGTCGGGAACCTACTACAAGAAGTCGAACACCATTGATGTGCGTATCAACGGCAAGAAAATCAAACCGACGCAGACCTATCGCGTCATCACAGTGGATTATCTCGCCAACGGCGGCGACTACCTCTACGCTTTTACGAAAGGCAAAAAGGTGTGGGAAGACAAAGAGCCATATCGCGGATACATCCTCGATTATATCCGCGACCTCGACAGTCGAGGCATCAAGGTCGACGGCCCCGCCAAAATGAGGGTTGTGACCAAGTAAGGCTACAATTTCATCCCTATTCCGAATAGGGCATAATCATAGATTACCGGATCGTCAGGACGGAATTGCCGCAAGATGGCAGTCAACTCCTCGACGGTCCGGCGGTCGTTTGCACGACGGTCGATAAGTCCGAGTTGTCGTGCCGTATCGCCAACATGCACGTCAAGCGGTATAAACAGTTGCGACGGCTTAATCACGTTCCACACACCCAAATCCACGATTCCGTCGTCGCGAACAAGCCATCGCAAAGCCATATTGATGCGTTTTAGAGCCGTCGTGTGGAGGTTTAGGGGCAGACATCGCGAATCGTCATTTCCGTCGTTGGCTTCGCGGAGGACGTTATTTAGATGCTCCACGAGATGCCACGCCGGAAAATCCGCTGTGGCCATTCCACAATGTCGGGCGAAATCTGCCAACGAACCGTGACGTGAATAGATTGCGTGAAGTCCGCGCATATAGTGTCGAAAATCGCGGGCGAAAAATGTGCGGTGGATGTTACAGTCCTCAAGGTCCTCATACGCCTCGCTCATAACATAATGATATGGGCGATAGTCCATTATCCGCAACATTTTCTCGCAGTTGGAGCAAATCATCTTACGGTTGCCCCAAGCGATTGTCGCCGAAAGCAACGCCACAATCTCAATATCCTGAAGTGCTTCGAAACGTCGCGGGAACTGCACGGGGTCGGCGCCGATAAACTCTGGCGAATTAATTCTCGCGGCTTCACTGTCAAGAAGTTCTTTAATGTCGGTCATCTTGTTGAATAAAGAGTTCTTATTATGAATTACTCTGACGAGTTATCTTATGCCTTCGGGCCAGCGGGCACGAGAGCCTTGCCTGCTTCGTTGCCTTCAAATTTCTTGAAGTTCTTGATGAAGCGGGCTGCAAGGTCGGCAGCCTTTTCGTCCCAAATCTTCGGGTCGGCGTAAGTGTCGCGCGGGTCGAGGATGTGGGGGTCAACGCCCGGGAGAGCCGTGGGAACTTCAAAGTCGAACACGGGAATCTTCTTCGTCGGGGCTTTGTTGATAGAGCCGTCGAGGATAGCGTCGATAATGCCGCGAGTGTCCTTTATGGAGATGCGTTTGCCTGTGCCGTTCCAGCCAGTGTTGACCAAATATGCTTTCGCACCGTGCTTTTCCATGCGTTTAACGAGTTCTTCGCCGTATTTCGTGGGGTGAAGTTCGAGGAAAGCGGCGCCGAAGCAAGCCGAGAAAGTGGGCGTCGGTTCGGTGATGCCACGCTCCGTGCCGGCAAGTTTGGCGGTAAAGCCCGAGAGGAAGTAGTACTTGGCCTGTTCGGGGGTAAGGATTGAAACGGGAGGAAGCACACCGAAAGCGTCGGCGGAGAGGAAAATCACCTGCTTAGCGTGCGGGCCCTTCGAGATGGGCTTGACGATGTTTTCGATGTGGTAAATCGGGTAACTTACGCGGGTGTTTTCGGTCACGCTCTTGTCGGTGAAGTCGATTTTGCCGTTTTCATCTACGGTAACGTTCTCAAGGAGTGCGTCGCGACGGATGGCGTTGTAGATGTCGGGTTCCGAGTCCTTGTCGAGGTTGATGACCTTTGCGTAGCAACCGCCTTCGTAGTTGAACACGCCTTCGTCGTCCCAACCGTGCTCGTCGTCGCCGATGAGTTTGCGTTTCGGGTCGGTCGAAAGAGTGGTCTTGCCCGTACCGGAGAGGCCGAAGAAGATAGCCGATTCGGTTTCTTCCATGTTGGTGTTGGCGGAGCAGTGCATTGAGGCGATGCCTTCGAGCGGTTTGAAATAGTTCATCATCGAGAACATGCCCTTCTTCATTTCGCCGCCGTACCAAGTGTTGATAATGACCTGTTCGCGGGAAGTGAGGTTGAACACTACGGCAGTTTCGGAGTTTAGACCGAGTTCTTTGTAGTTATCGACTTTTGCTTTCGAAGCGTTGAAAATCACGAAGTCGGGCTCGAAGTCCTTGAGTTCTTCCTCTGTGGGGCGGATAAACATGTTCTTAACGAAGTGGGCCTGCCAAGCCACTTCGACGATGAAGCGGATGCGGAGGCAGGAAGCGCGGTTGGCGCCGCAGAAGCCGTCGAAGACATAGAGTTTCTTGTTCGACAGTTCTTTGAGGGCGATTTCCTTGAGCGTGTTCCACACTTCGGGAGTGACGGGCTTGTTGTCGTTTTTATACTCGTCGGAAGTCCACCAAACGGTATTTTCGCTTGTGGCGTCTTTGACGATGTATTTGTCTTTAGGAGAACGGCCAGTGTAGATGCCGGTCATCACGTTAACGGCACCGAGTTCGGTGAGTTGTCCCTTTTCGTAGCCCTCAAGTGCGGGGTTGAGTTCGTCTTCGAAAAGTTGCTCGAACGAGGGATTGTAGACAATTTCGGGAGTGCCTACGATGCCATACTTGGTTAAGTCGATTTTGCTCATAGATTTTAGTATATTTATGTTATTGTTAATTATCTGAATGTCAGAGTTAAGGACCTTGAATAATTGGCAATTCGGAGAGAGCCTTGTTATCCATTTACAAAGTTAATAATTTTTTTTGAAATTTCGCCAATTACGGAAAAATTTCCGTAATTTTTCTTCACCGCCGCATAAACTCGATTCCTTTCAACTTTATAGTGTTTCTAAGGAGCATAAGGAGTAATGGAGTGTTCTTTCAACTTTCAACTATCCTCTTTCAACTTTATAATGCCTGAAAAAAGTTGACGGTTTCTGGCACGGTCGTGCCACAGTATTTGGCACGATTTGGCACGGCAAATCATAGGCTACGTGGCGTGAGGGCGGGATTTTGGGCCAATCGTGCCAAAAATCCAAATACCCATTTTAGTTTGGCACGGTTTAATATAAACTTCCGCGAATTAGTCATGAATCAAAATAATTTCATGAACAATTTCTGATAATTCGCGTTAGAGCCTTTTTTGTCAGTTCGTTGGAATTGTCTATCTTTGTGGCATAGAATCACCTCAAAACGACGAATATGATACCCGAATTTTCCGACATCCAACGACGCAACCTCGACATGATGATGAGCGGTGAACTATATCAGGCCGCCAACCCCATTCTGCTCGACATACTCTCCGACGTTCAGGAACAATGTTTCCGCCTTAACAACCTCAGCCCGTCGATGACGGAGGAACGTGAAGCCATTCTCCGCCGACTGCTCGGACGCACCGGCAAGCGGTTCAAAATCATTTCGCCGTTTTTCTGCGACTACGGGTTCAACATCGAGGTCGGGGAAAACTTCTTCGCCAACACGAATTTGGTGATTCTCGACGAGGCGAAGGTCACCTTCGGCGACAATGTACTGATCGCGCCTAACTGCTCGTTCTACACTGCAGGGCATCCGCTCGATGGGGATTTGCGCCGTGATGGCTATGAGTATTCGTGGCCTATCACTGTCGGCGACAACGTATGGTTCGGTGGCGGAGTGACCGTCGTTCCGGGTGTGACCATCGGCAGTGACACGGTTATTGGTGCAGGCTCGGTGGTGACACACGACATCCCATCTGGCGTGTTGGCGGCAGGCAATCCCTGCCGAGTCATACGCCAAATACCAAGACGAAAAAATTTAGGGTAGATGATATCAGAACGTGCTGAGGGGGTCGTCGGCGTCGTATCCGCCGAGGACAGTGCCGTCGCTCATGTGGCAGATGCGCTGCGAAACCGAGCCGTTTTTGTCGAACGTGATGCGGCTGTATTCAGCCCTCGGCTCTTCTGCTTCGACAAGTGCAATCTGCTGATCGACAATTCGTCTGACGAGTGCGGCAATAGCCTCGTCGTCGGCAGTGCGCGGCGACTGCGTCTTTTCGACGATTGAAATCTCCTTGCCCGACTTCAAACCGATATAAAGGGCCCAGCAATTTTTCTTTTTGTTGATTTTATCAAGCGAAGTGTAAGCATAATCCTCGAACTTGATGTTGCGGACTCCCGCCAATAGGCTGTCGAGGGCGGCATCGGCATCGACGTCGGCATAACTCATACCGAATATCGAACCGAACTTGTTATAAAAGAATGCCGTAAGGTTTTTGTCCTTCGACCAATTGTAGGTTGGACGGAGAACGGCAAGTTCTTTGGGCATGGGATTGTCAGGACCGGTTTTCATCCAAAAGCACGACTCGAATTGAAGCGTCTTGTTTTCAAAGACATAGCGCTCATAGCGGAAGCGGATGATGCTGTCGCTGTCGGAAATAGCGGCGTTTACACGATTTTTGTCGTTTTGTTGATTAAGGGTGTCGGCGGGCGTGGTGGTGTTTTTTGCGCACGAAACCGAGCCGATTACCGACAGCAGGGCTACGACTGCCAAAGCGATTATGGCGATTAAACTTTTCATTTTTCGATGGATTGGGTTAATACTTTGCAAATTTACAACCTTTTACACAATTCTGCAATATTTCTTACAAAAAGCGGCGCACGCCTTTATTGTGAGTGTTAGGCTCAAAATGGTCAGCCAAAGTCAACTAAACATATTGTCAAGTGTGACTTGGTTGTTAACTATGCCAGAATATTGGTTGTCTTTTAATCCATACGTCGTAATCAATGTGATTTGAATAGATTTCTTCATTTTGGTGTGTTCGACAAATTTTGACAGTTTATTGCGCAAGTTTGATTCATAATCTTTATCAATAGAGAATTGCCCGATAGAGAATTTCATCTCGCAAAGGTTAACAGTATTGTCGGCTCGCTCAATAATCAAATCGATTTGAGCCCCATAGTCTTCGTCTTCACATCTCCAAGTGTATTCATTCGAATTTACGCCACTTATTCCGAGTTGTTTTTTTATCTGAAATACATGTTGGATAACGAGTATTTCAAACGACAATCCAGCCCAAGTGTAAAACATCGCTTTTCCTTGGATATCGCTCCAACTGTATATTTGCTTTTTAATAAGGAAGTTAAAATAGAACAAAGTGAAAAAATCAACAAGTTGATAAATCTTGCCACTTCTTTTTGATTCTCCAAACTGATTATAAGCCCTTATGAATCCACACGACTCTAAATTGTCGAGAATAATTGTCAAACCCTTACCCGACTTTAACCCTGTGGATTCAATGATTTCATTTCTTGACAAACCGCTCCGTTTTTTACAAAGAGCACTTACAACCGTCACATATCCATCGGAATTTTTGAACAAGGCCGCATATAAATTAGGAAATTCCCTCGACAAAACGGCTTTTGGTTTGAAAAAAAGACTGTCGATATTTTGTGATAAACTTTTCTCTTTGTCAAGAAGATCAAGATAATACGGAACACCACCAAATATCATATAACATTCAGCAATCTCCTTGATTCTATAGCCATAGCCGTAGGTTTCAAAATACTGACGGCTCTCTTCGAGGGTGAATGGCGGCACATAAATCTGATGAGTTCGACGGTTGTGCAGTCCACCGCGGTT
>JAFZPB010000273.1 GCA_017552595.1 Muribaculaceae bacterium | reverse complement strand
CATCGTCGTTTGTAGATGTTTTACGGTGCAAAAATACAAAAAATCCTCGATTTCGGTTTGAAATGAGGAATCTTTTTGGATAATTTAGGATTTTTCGATGAAAAACCTACAAAAAACGACGAAAAAAAATGCCGTTCCGCCGCTTCGTCGCGAGGCAGCAGAACGGTTTCCTCATTAGAAAATTGTCTAACAAACTTTTTTTTCTAACAAGGGTGAAATTTCTTTTCCATAAGGCTATAAAAGTTTAAATCTTACAGTTCCAACGATATTTCGTGGTCGAAGTTGGCTCGTCGAGGTAAAGATGTCGAGGCCGCTGTAATTCACGCGAGTATAGGTTTTTCGGTTGAAAAGGTTGCCTGCCTCCAGTTCGTAATCGACTTTTTTCGTCTTGTACCTTACCTTTGCATCGCCAAACCAACAGTGGCGGTCGGTCTGGGTCAGGTTGTTGTAGTTGTCCTCGACGGCGAAATTCAGCATCAGCCGATTCGTCGGCAGGATGTTGATGTCGATGCGCGTCGTCGAGTTGTTCACCCGTTGGGCTTCCGCCTCGTTGTCCACATAGCTTTTGCTTTGCCCGTAGGCGTAGGCCGAGGCGATGCTGAGCCACGACAAGGGCGCAATCACGGCGTAGGCCGAGGCACTCCAATAGCGGGAATGGACATCGGTGGGCTGCTGCTGAATCAGCTGCTTCGTCTTTGTCAGTCCGTAGTTGCCCACGAGCTTGACGGTGGAACGCCAGAAGTCGAAGCCCTTGCTCACTTCGCCGCTGATTCGGTAGTTGTCATAGTCGTGTTCCATTGGAACGACGCGAAGGATGGTCTGGATGCCGTCATAGTCGATGCCTGTCACGTTGTTGTTTCTGGAATGAAGCCACGAAATCGAACCGTTGAAAAAGAATTGGCGGAAAGTATTCTTGTGGTAGAAACTCAATCCGCTGTTCAGTGTGCGCTGCCGGCTTGCATCTTCGATGATGCTCCGTTGGAATGTACGGTAGTTGTGCATCACGAGGCCGCGCCCTGCGCGTTGTCCGTTGTCCACGACGCGGTAGTAACTGCTGCTAAGCGTGAACCACGACTGCCGCATGATGTACTTGATTTCCGCAGACGGGCTGATAAATACATTGTTCCATGTGTCATTGATGTTTAACAGATGGTCGTTCAGGTGCTGGGCTTTCCAGAGAAACGGAATGTTCAGCGAGAAAAACCAATAGTCCAAATCAAGATGCGCGTACTGTTCCACGCCGACATTGTAGCTGTTGTATCTGTAGTCGTTTCTGTTTTGCCCGTCATACGGGCCGAAGCCTGCCAGACTCGATTCGACTTTCTGCAAATTCATATCGCTCAGCAGCAGGTAGTCCAACTTGAAGTTTCCCCATTTCCAACCGTAGCCTGTGCGAATGTTTGCAGCGACGGAGCGGACGGTGTAGTCTTGCGAGAGCGTGTCACATTCCAAACGGTGGGGCTTTTGGTTGTAGCCAGCCTTCGTGCGTATGTAGTAGGAAGTCGTGCCGAGATTGCGCAGCAGGTAGAAGTCGTTGTCGATGGTTAACTGGGGCGATTTCAGGTGTTGGCTGACGAGTTGCGCAGGCGATTCGGCGGCGGCTATCGTGCCGACGGCATGGGATTTGTTCCAATT
>JAFZPB010000272.1 GCA_017552595.1 Muribaculaceae bacterium | reverse complement strand
GACACGACCGAGCGCCCCGAGGCCGTCACCGCAGGCACGGTGAAACTCGTCGGTACTGACTATCAGAAGATTACGGACGGCGTTTCAACCCTGCTCGACGACGCTGAAGCCTATCAGCAAATGAGCCAGGCCGTGAATCCCTACGGCGACGGCCAGGCCTGCGGACGAATCATCGAATATCTCAAAAAATAATGCCTATGCCACATATTCTACTCATCGATGACAGTTTCCCGATAAACACCAGAAACGGAAAAATATTGGAGTCTTTGGCCGCCCATTATGGCGACCAAGCGCGAATTTCTGTTGTCACTTGGGACAGGTCTGATGACTATAGACAGGAAAAAGAAGGATATTTTGTCTATCAAAAACCGTCGGCCTACGGCAATAAAATCCAAAAACTGAAAAATCTGTGGGGCTATCGCAAGTTCTGCTTTGAAACCATTAGACAATTGGAGCCAGACATAGTCATTGCCTCCCATTGGAACAACCTGCTGATGGTGCCCAAACTCAATCGGAAGCGCCAAATGCTCATCTATGAGAATCTCGATGTGCCCACAGAAGGCTACCTCGTGCGAAAAATCACCACAGCATTGGAACATCGCGAGTTGCAGCGTGTGGATTTGACCGTCCACGCCTCTCGCTTTTTCACGAAACTATATGCCCCGAAGCATTCGCAAGTCGTTTTGGAAAACAAACCGACATTTCAGCCGCAACCGCTTCGGCAATACACACCGCACACACCCGTCAGAGTGGCTTTCATCGGTCTTTTGCGCTATCTCGACATCTCTAAAATCTTGGTCGATGCCATCCGGGGCGACAGCCGATTCCAACTCTATTTCCATGGCGACGGCCATGCCCGTGAAAACTTGGAAAAATACGCAGGAAACGAGCCAAATGTCTTTTTCACAGGCCGTTATGCCTACGACGATGTCCCAACACTATATCAGCAGACCGATGTCGTGTGGGCAGCCTATCCCAATCGGGATTTCAACGTGAAATACGCCATTTCCAACAAGTTCCACGAGTCGCTTGCCTTCGGCGTGCCGACCGTCTATGCCGACAAAACCTGTCTTGGCGACTTCGTGACAGAGCAAAACATCGGAATGGTCGTCGATCCCTACTCCCTGAAATCCGTCAAAGACTTGTTGGAATCCATCATCACAAATCCCGATGAACTTCGGAAAATTTCTGAAAACATGGCCGCTTTCCGCCAACAACAGACCACGTGGGCGGAAGATTTCTTGGCCGTGACCGACCGAATTGACCAATTCCTAAAAACGATACAAAAATGAAACAAATTCACATCATACCTATCGGCGGTCTTTGCAACCGTATGAGAGCGATGGCCTCGGGAATCTTTCTGGCGCAGAAATTCCATCTGCCGGCAACCATCTACTGGAACAATGCATCGGGTCTGAAAGCCGATTTTCAGGACTTGTTTCAGCCCATTTCGCTGCCCAATGTCGCCATTGTTGAAAACAAAAACTGGATTTACAAGGTTCTGAACACCAAGGGCTATCTGCTTCGGCTGCCTTTCCTCCATTTCAAAGGG
>JAFZPB010000271.1 GCA_017552595.1 Muribaculaceae bacterium | reverse complement strand
TTGAGATATTTCTCCATGTCGTGGGGCGCGAAGAATCCGCGCACATAGACGATGTAGTTGCCGGCGCGCAAACCGGTGATGGTCTGCTGCAAGTTGGCAGAGCCTTCGTAGATGGAGCCGCAGTAGTTGGCATCGACACCGTGGGTGATGTTCATTTCCTGCATGTCGTTGTCGTGACCGCCGATGTAACCATCGTTTGTGGCATTGCGTTCGGAGAATCGCCAGAAGCGACCCGTTCCCACTTTGTGGAACTCTTTTCCCTTGCGATAGTCCAAAGTCGATTCTTTTGTATTTTCGTTGGGCGTCGTGGGCCACGGGTGTACGTGCGGTGTGGTGGGATGCGTGGATGCGTCGCGGTTGTACCATGTCCAGCCGTAGTCGGGGTGTAGATCGGTTTGATTGGCGACCCAGTGGCCGTCACCATCAGTATCGTTACAATTTTCGTAGGCAATGTTGTAGATGTACGAGGTGTTGAACTTCGAGTTGAAGATGCGGCTCGACACATCGACGGGCTTGGCGTCGGATGCCACGATGCGATAGCGGTCGCGCTCTTTCTTCGTGACGATTTTCCAGAGGTTTTCCTTATTGCCGGAGGCCGCAGCCAGGCCGTTTTCGAGCGACACGTATAATGTTCCTGCGTCATAGTAGGGAATTTCGTCGCCCATCGGCCTGTTTAATCTGGCATTCTCACTGGCATTCGAAGTCGCATTGACAACATCGAAAGTCTCGCCTGCACGTTTGAGGGTCACGGAGAACTGGGGGAAGCAGAGGGGAGTATTTGTGTCAGAACCACTTGTCGTGCTGAGAGTCAAAGAAATGGACGAGACGTTATAGCCGCTCTCAGTGATATTACATCTACCATCCGCGCCATATATCCAGTCAAACGTACTCCCTCGCGGTGTAACCACCTTGAACTGACGACCGCCTCCGTTCTTGGAAACGCCCTTGACGTTGTAAGCCGTGATGACATATCCCGTCGGTGCGGTGATGGTGAGGGTGGCAGTGCCAGCGTCTTTGGCAGGAGGATAAAATTCCATCGTATGATTAAAGGTGAAATAGCCATTGCTATCGTATTTGCCAGCTCCGAGTGTGCCATTGGTAATCGACACGGTGACGCCTGCCAAGCCCGATGTGGCATTGGTGGTGAAGGTTGTTCCGTGGTCGGCGTTGTCGTATGTTCCGTATTTGTGGGCAGCAGTGCTCTTGGCCGTTGCGTCGTCAGTAATTGCGTCAAGGTCGGTCTGGTCGCTAAGGGTGACGGTGGTGGGACCATACATCTGTCCGGCGAATTTTTTGAATCGCACGTTGTTGAAGTCGGCAGTGCTCGTCGCACCGACGGAGGTCAGCAGCAAGTAGGAATCGCGGTTGCCAAACTCTACCCAATTTCCAGTTTGGCCATTCGTCTTTCTATGGGTGTAGATGATATAGCAGGTCTGCCCGTCAACGGTGTATTCCTGGAACTTGAAAAGGAGTCCGCCCGGGTGGGTTGAAGTTCCCTGCGAGTCGCCGTGATACTCCTGCTGCGTGCGCAGGAAGAGGTGTCTGTTGTACTCGAAGTGGCCATTTTCAGCTCCGCTACCGCCGACGGCCGAACGACCGATGACGCGCTCCTGACGCACGTCCAACGGTTGAATCCAGTAGGTTCCGCTACTCATGTCGGAGAGCGTGCCCCAGCGTCGGGTACTTGTTCCGGGAATGATTTTGTAGGGAATACCCACGTGGCTGGTCATTCCGTTTTCACCCCAGAGGTCGCCAATCTGGAGGTATTCGCCCGTCTGCATGTTGCAGAGGTAGATTTCCTCGTTGAGGTGCTCGTTGTACTTGCTTCCCTTCCAGTGGAAGCCGAGCAGTTTTTCCGTCGTCAGTTCGTCAACGGCGGCATTGCCCTTGAAGTAGTTGTAGGTGTTGCCACCAAACTCGAACACTTCCCAGTCATCTCCTCTCGTCGAAGTTGATCCGGGATAAATCGACGCGCCTTTCGACCTCGTCGTTTGCGAGAATGCTGTGGTGATGGTCAGCAATGCCATCAAAATCAGTGTAATCCTTTTCATCTTATTGTCTGTTTTTTCGTTAGTTCTTTTTTTGCAGTTCTTACCAGTCGGGATTTTACCAGTCGAGGCCCCATTTTTCGCCCTCGAGATCTTCGTATTCTTGGAAACCGAATTCCTTACCCATGCCTTCGGGGTCGTGGTCGCCGATGGGATTGGTGCCTTCTCCGTGGCCGTAATCGACTCCCGACAGTTTTTCCATCACGTTCTCGCCGAGCATCGGCACAACTTCAATGAATGGTGCCTCGTAAACCATTTTACTGATTTTTTCCATGATTTTTTGTCGTTTGTGTTGTTTTTATCGTATTTTTATTAAATTATTATTCACTTTCTGATCGTATTCCGTATTATTTTCGGGTGATTCTGCATTATTTTACAAAATCGGCTGCAAAGGTACTGCTTTTTTTCAATCCCTGCAAGTGTGTGCGCACAAATTTTTCGTTTTACCCCCCCCATTTAAGATTTTTTAATGCGATTAACGTTGTTTGGAAGCCCCCCCCTCCGACCTCCCCCAGAAAGGGGAGGAGAACGAAAAAACGAGGCACTTTTGTCGAGCGAAAGGATTGGGGTGTCGTTTTTTTATCAAAAAAATTTGGTGGTGGACGAAAAAAAATATAACTTTGCAGGCGAAAATATGTGGTAAACCACAAAAAAGTGACTCTAAAATGATTATATCACGTGATAAATACCTTCGTCAGTTGATAGCAGCAAAAGGCAATGGAATGGTGAAAATCGTTACTGGCATACGGCGTTCCGGCAAGTCGTTTCTGTTGATGACGCTGTTTCGTCAGCACCTTTTAGAACAAGGAGTGCCGGAAAACCATATCATCGAAATCTCATTGGACAATCGGAAATCCAAGCACCTTCGCAATCCCGACACGCTGTTGGACTACATCAACGGCAAAGTGCAGGCGGACGGACAGACGCACTATGTCATTCTCGACGAGGTGCAGTTGGTGGACGATTTCGTCGAGGTGCTGCTGAGCCTGATGCAAGACAAGCGTCTGGATGTGTATGTGTCGGGTTCCAACTCGAAATTCTTGTCAAAAGATGTCGTTACCGAATTTCGCGGAAGGGGCGACGAGATTCATCTGTATCCCCTTTCGTTCAGCGAATATTATGCGGCTGTTGGCGGCGACAAGCGCGATGCGTGGAAAGACTACTACACTTACGGTGGACTGCCACAGGTCTTGCTGACAAAAGACGAGGAAAAGAAAATCAACTATCTGACCGACCTCTACGAACTCACCTATCTGAAAGACATCGTAGAGCGTAATCGCCTGCGCAATGTGGACGGACTGCGCACATTGATTCGCGTTTTGGCTTCAGGCATCGGAACGCCTACCAATCCCCGACGGATAGCGAACACCTTCCAGTCGGCCGAGAACGTGCGGATGAAAGACAGCACCATTCGCGATTATATCGGGTATCTGCAAGATTCTTTCCTGATAGAAGAAGCGTTGCGATATGATGTCAAAGGGAGGAAATACATCGGCACGGAAACGAAATACTATTTTGCCGATATGGGCGTACGCGCTGCCATATTGAACCTGCGACAACAGGAAGAAACGCACATCATGGAGAATGTCATCTACAATGAACTGCGCATGCGCGGCTATCGCGTTGATGTCGGCATGGTGGAAACGTGGACGACAAATGCCGACAACAAGACCATTCGGCAGCCGTTGGAGATTGATTTTGTTGTCAATAAAGGTGCAGAACGCATCTATATTCAGTCGGCATATCGTATGCCAAGCAAGGAAAAAGAGAAACAGGAGAAGCGTTCTCTGCTGAGCACTAATGACAATTTCCGCAAAATCATCATTGTCGATGAAGACATTAAGCGCAAAACCGACGAACAAGGAATTGTCACCATTAGTTTGTTGGATTTCCTTTTAGACAAAAATAGTATTTCTTTCACTCCCTAATTTCATAAATCTGCAACTCCTTGCAACTCCTGAACTCCTAAGCCCCCTCCCGACCTCCCCCAGAAAGGGGAGGAGAAAGTTTTTTTAAACCTTTCGGATGTTTCTGCGTCAAAAGAACGTAACACAAGAAAAATTTTTATGACGAAACGCTATTTTTCCGTGCTGCTGCTGACACTCGCGGCAGCCATTTCTTTCGCGCAAGAGCGCAAAATTTCCGGCACGCTCATCGACC
>JAFZPB010000270.1 GCA_017552595.1 Muribaculaceae bacterium | reverse complement strand
TGATTTTGGCAGTGTTCGGATACTGCTCTACTAGTTTGGCGTCGGTAATGATAAAGGCGGCGTGTTTGGCAAGTTCGCGAATATGGTTGGCGTGTTGGTTGGCATTGTCACCAATAAAGAGTGCGATTTTGCAGTTCGGCTCGATGTCGATATAGTCCAAGATTTCGCGGACGAGTTGTGGCGAAATGTTGGCGGAACGGTCGAGATAAATCCATTCTGGTGAGTCGCCCTTTGGAATCTTCCAGGTAGTTTCATGACGTTGGCTTGGGCGAATATAGCTAACATTGTCGTCTTGGCAAAGGATGTAGCGATAGACGGTAGTTGAATCTTTGGCGACAAATTGACCGTCGAGAAAAACGGCAGGTGCGCCGGAGATTTCGGCTTCGAGACCGAAGCGACTGAGAACTTCCAGACTAATGCTGGCGCCGCCATAAATTGCAACGCGGGAATAATAGTCGTGACTGGAGCCGTCAAAAGAAAAATCAAGCCATTTCACATGCTTGTCATCTTCTTCGAATTTGTTAAGACGGTTGTCGAGCCGCAAATAAATATCTTTGGTAATATTGCCAATAATCGCTACCTTATGCATAAGCTCATTATAGCATAAGGGGTTTTACGGATGATAAGTATCAATAGGGCGATAGAATTGGTCGACGGTATATTCGATGGCTGGCACGACGTCGTTGTAATTCATCATGTCATTGATGGCCTGGTCGATGTTGTAGTCGATGTCGAGTTGTTGATAAGAAATCTGTTTGCCGTTGATTTCAAGGATGCCGGCGGAAGCGGAGTCGGTGCCAATTGGGCAGCCGACGCTACCTGGGTTGATGAAGAAATCGCCACGGCGGCCGATGCAAAGGTCGCGGACGTGCGTGTGGCCGAATAAATAGACCTTGGCGTGAGCGTAGCGGAAGATTTTGCGGCATTCTTTGATGGTTGGTTTCATGTAGAATGGCATGAAATCGCCAGTGCGGTCGAGCGGATAATGTGAAACAAAGATTCTGACTTTGTCGACGGTGATCATTTCTTGGCGCGGCAGTTGGCTGATAGCGGCGACTGATTGGTCGCTGACTTGCTGGTGGTTCCAGTTGAAGAGATCAATTATGGCCTGTGGCAGCTTGGATTTTGAACTGTCGTTGTGATTATGAATTGGGAGTTTAGTTAGAAGATATTCTTCATGATTTCCGCGGACAGCGGACAAAATGCGACCTTTTTTGAGTTGATCTTCGAGCAGATAAATGCATTCTTCTGGGTGAGCGCCAAGTCCAATAATGTCGCCTAGGCAGATGATTTTATCGACGTCGCGGCGCGCAAACTCGTCTAGAACGGCCTTGAGCGCATCGGCGTTGCTATGTACATCAGAAATAATTCCTATTCGCAAAACAACCCTCCCCTACAATGCGCCCCAGTCTCGACCAATCGTAACATCGACGGCGAGATGAACTGGTAATTCAGGCGCGACAGCTTCCATTTGGTTTTTGAGCAAACCAGCAACGTAGTTGGCTTCGTTTTCTGGACATTCAATCATCAAGGAATCGTGGATCTGAAGAATCAACTTGGCATTACTTGGTAGAATGCGGTTTACGGATAACATAGCGCGCTTCATGAGGTCAGCTTCGGTGCCCTGAATTGGCATGTTCGCGGCGGCGCGTTCGGC
>JAFZPB010000269.1 GCA_017552595.1 Muribaculaceae bacterium | reverse complement strand
GCGCGTAGATTTCGAGGACCCGAAGGAAGTGTTCCGAATGAAGGACGACGGCACGGTTGAGTTTATCCGCATCGCAGATTGCTCAATCAACGACGACCGTACAAAACGCTTCACGAAAGTGTTTGCCGACCGCGGTTTCAAATTCCCGATGGCCGACTTCTCGGCGAATGTGACCACGAAAAAACCGTTCGACGCGGGCTATCTGATGATTGACGCTGAAGGCACGGTTTACAATATGCTACAACAGGCAGGTACGCCGTTCCTCAAGAAAATCGTCTTGCCCGACTCCGTAAAGGCCGAAAAGGTGCTCGTCATGGAGAACAACGACGGCAAGCATCTCGGTTTCACCGTGACTGCCGACGGACAGACGTTCGCTATCGGTGCTGACTATTCGGCACGTCGTCTTGACATCGACAAGTTCGACCCCAAGGTTGACAACATGCTCGTGATGGGTTCGATTTTCAATTGGATTATCCGCATCGCCAACGACGACCAAATCTCTTGGCAGGTAATCGACCCCGACAATTACAGCCGTATCGCCGAATACACGATGCCGCAAACATCATCGCCGATAGAAAACATTGCTGCCTACATCTTCCCCTTCACGTTGACCTACGATTCAATCGACGATTCCTATGCCCTTCCTCGTATCGAAAACTTCTCTGCGAAGGCGCTTATCCTCAACATCGTTTTGGCTGTTGTGGCGGCATTTGTCGCAGTTCGTCGCCGTTGGAAACCTGTTGCGATGGCCGTTATGGCGGTGGGCACTGTGGTGTTAGGTCTGTACTTATTCATCCCGTTCTTAGTGTTAAACGACAAATAACTAACCAAAATATTAAACAAATGAAAGTGATTAAATTTTTTGCGCTTAGCGCATTGATTCTCGGCTTCGCTTCATGTCAAAGCGGCCAAAAAGACGAAAACGCTCAAGATTCCACCGCAGTTGCCGAAGTGGCTGTGATTTCTGTTGACGACCTTCTCGCGAATCCCGATTCGCTCGTGGGCCAGACAATCACAATCGAGGGTGTTTGCTCCCACCTTTGCAAACATGGCGGCCGCAAGGCTTTCCTCGTAGGCGCAGGTGAAAACGCCACTCCGTTCCGTTGTGAAGCCACCGAAGAAATGGGCGGCTCATTCCCCCAAGAGACGATTAAGAAAAATCTCCGTGTGACTGGTGTGCTCGTCGAGGACCGTATCGACGAAGAATATGTCAAGTCGATGGAAGAACAAAATGCCGCAGCCGAAAAGGTGGCTAAGAAAGAAGGCAACGACGCCAATAAGGAAGAATCTTGCGAAACCGAAACCAAGGCTCAAGGACAAGACGCTGCCGCTTCGTTTGCCAATCGCATGGCCGACTATCGTGCCCGTATCGCCGAACGTCAGGCAAAAGAGGGCAAGCCGTACCTCTCGTTCTACCATCTTGACGCTAAGAAATACGAAATCGTAAACGACGAAAAATGAAACGACTGATTCGTTTTGTCGCCGTTACGGCTGCGATATTGGCATTTGCCGCTTGTGCCGACCAAAAGGCTAAGACGGAAGTTGCCGCCGATGGGTTCGACGCCGACTTCTGCGAACAGGTGCGCAACACGGCCGTCAACGACATCGACACGGCTATGATTTCGCGAATGGTTGAGCAGGCTAAAATCCTTAAGCCGATGTTCGAACCCGGTGTAAAAGCCAATTTCGCAAGCGAGGCTGATTCCGTCGCCCGCCAACAGGCTTACGACGACGTTTCGGGCAAACTTTACGAATTGTTGCTTGAGCATCGTATTGACAGAGTCTTGATTGACCAAGTGAATGGTTATGAGGCTGTGCCCCTTCCTGAAAACGACGACTCACAAGAATGATTACAGTTATGAAGAAGAAAATTATTTCATTGGCGGTTGTCGGGCTGTTTGCCGTTGGAATGGCAAACGCCGCTCCGGCATCTTTCGCCAATAAGACGATTCTCCACGCATGGTCGTGGTCGTTCAAGACCATCGCCGACAATATGCGTCAAATCGCCGACGCAGGCTACGACTTCGTGCAAACGAGCCCAGCCAACACCTGCTTTGTGGGCGATAACGGCGGTATGGCTCTGATGAGCAAACCCGGTGACGAGGTGATGGGCAAATGGTACTACTATTATCAACCTACGGATTGGAAAATCGGCAACTATATGCTCGGAACTCGCGACGACTTCAAGGCTATGTGCGACTCGGCACGCCACTATGGAGTGAAAGTGCTTGTGGATGTGTTGCCCAACCATGTGGCTATCGACCACACTGCAGTTAAGGAGTCGCTCGACAACGCCGTCGGCGGCCATGAG
>JAFZPB010000268.1 GCA_017552595.1 Muribaculaceae bacterium | reverse complement strand
GTGAACAAGTACAAAGTGGCTGCCGACCGCATTTCGACCCAAGGTTGCGGTGTTGGCGACGTGTTCGAACAACCCGAATGGAACCGCGTATCGATCTGCACCATCGACAAGGCTCAATAATCTTTTACAAGATTAGAAAAAAGTCCATCGTCCTTTCGGACGGTGGATTTTTTTTTATGGCGATTTTGACGATGGAATTTGCTTGTTGTCAATTTAATCTCTATCTTTGTGGTATAGTTTCAATTTAACTTATTTACTGCCATGATGACCACTAAAGAAATTCTTTTTATTGGCGTTATAGTAGCGATTGTTATATTCATCGCTGTGTTGATATTCAACCGCATGCTTGCTCGAGAAAAGCGCAAACCTGATTCTTCCGACGAGAGTCATCCTGTCGACAATAATTTGCGCGCAGTGCTCGAGCATGAAATCGAGCGCACAAAGGAAGACCCGTTACGTTCCGTGCTTCATCTGGGGGTATACGATGTCAACAATGAAGTGACCGCCGACCCTGAAGCGTATGAGGTGGGGGAGGGAATGCAAAAATGTCCGGTCTGCGGAAAAGTTATTTCAGCCGACCTTGAAATTTGTCCCCATTGTGGTGAACAAATCGTAGATTTAGCAGCCGAGAGCGCTTCTGTCCTCGCAGATGATTTGATGACCGACTGAGTTGTCAGAGTATTTCAGTAAGGGCGTCGTAATAGGTTTTTGTGATAGGCACGTGAGTGGATTGAACGTCGTTCAATTCAGCATAGAGTGTGCCGTCTTCGCCCTTTGTGAGTAATTTGACGCGCTTAGGGTTGATTATATAAGAACGGTGGCAGCGCACAAACGAAAATTCTTCGCACTTTGCCTCGACGTTTTTCATGGCATTGCGGAGCGAGAATATTTTTTTCTCGTTGCGGCTGAGATAATGGATTCGCACATAGTTTCCGTCGGATTCGAGATATAGGATGTCTTGCGGGAGCGATGTGAAACGAACTTGCCCGTTTTCGTCGGTGAATTTGATGCGGTTGTCGTTGACCGACTCCGCTTTTTTCATCTCCGCGAGATGGCGTTGCTTGAATTTTACGTTAGCCTCAACGAGTTGAAGGAGGAAGACAATTAAGTAAGGATAGAGCAGAATAGAAGACACCTGTACAAGACTGTTTCCCAGTGCAGTGTAGAATGGCATTTCCTTCGAGTTGTACATAAGCCACAGGTAAAGGGCCACAAAGAAAGAAACGAATACCGCTTCCATGATACACCATGCCGTATACCATAGTGGGTGGTGGGAGATTTTATGCCTCAGGAAATAAAGCGACAGGCGCAGAGTCAGATATGAGCCGAAGATAATGGCAAACACCATCGTGAGGTTGAACGAAAACATTTCGCGCCCCATGTCGAGAAGCCTGACAAGACTCTCGGGACGGTAGGATAGGGCGAATAGAAGAAAGAACAGGGGTAGTACTACTATATAAATTACCTGTGCCGTCAGTTTGAAAAACTTTCGGGGAAGTTGATGCTGGATATGTCGAGTTTGTTCCATTTTTAGTGGTTGAAAGGGTGAAAAAATGCCAAAAAACGCCGATTTTTGCCGAAATTTCGTCACGGCGTTTGGTGGGACAAAGTTACAAAAAAAATCTTTTCGTCCCAAATATTGCAATTTCGTCCCTAAATCGGCGATTTCGTCACTTTTTCTGACAATTTGTCACTTTTGTTTGACCACCTTGCCCGATTGGGGTAATTTTGCACCATAAAAATGGCGTCGGGCTGCCATCTTGGCATTCGACATTAAACTCAAAAAAATTTTGATATTTTAACGTTAAAAACTAATATGAGACCAAACATTATTGAATTATTCGAAACCACGTTCAAAGAATGTGCAGATATGCCGGCATTGACCGACTATCCCACACATCAAACTTGGACCTATCTCCAACTGGCAGAGTCAGTTGCAAAGTATCACATTTTCTTCAAAAATGCCGGTATTAAACGTGGCGAAAAAATCGCTTTAATGAGCGAAAGCACCTCGGCATTTGTTCGCGCTTACATCGCTATCGTAACCTATGGTGCCGTCAGTGTCCCAATTCTTCCTGGATTCAGCACACCTGATGCCGCTTTCATTATTAACCATTCCGATTCGCGTCTGTTGCTTAGCGAAAAGAAAATTTGGGAACGTATCGGCGAATCTCAACTCGACAACCTCCTCGGCGTTTACGACCTCAATGAAGGCGTTATTCTTAAAGTCAGCGACAAACAATTTGAAGAGGCGTTTAAGTCGCTTCCTGCCAATTTCAAGGCTGCATATCCCGAAGGTTTCCGTCCCGAAGACATAAAATATGAAAAGGTCGATTTGGAAGACCTGATGATTATCAGTTACACATCTGGAACGACCGGCAGCCCGAAGGGCGTAATGTTGCCCATCCGCTCGATTACGGCAAACGCATATTTTGCCATGGCACAGCCTCTTCACTTCCGCGGCGGCAACGCCCTTTCGATTCTTCCGTTAGCACATGCATTCGCTTGCGCGTTCGACATGTTTTATCCGTTGGCTTTAGGTGTTCACGTCACTTTGTTAGGCAAAATACCTTCGCCCGCAATTTTGACTAAGGCAATGGCGGAAGTCAAACCGACGATTATGTGCGTCGTTCCCCTTGTGCTCGAAAAAATCGTCAAAGGCAAGATTTGGCCCGCGCTCCGCAAACAGCCCGTAAAATTCTTGACTAAAATACCTGGCGTTGACCGTCTTATTTATAAGAAGGTGAACAAACAACTCCTTGAAACATTCGGTGGACGCCTTGTCGAAATTCCCACTGGCGGCGCCGCTCTCGACCCCGAAGTGGAAAAATTCCTTCTCAAAATAAAATTCCCCGTTATCGTGGGTTACGGAATGACTGAATGCGGTCCACTCGTAAGTTATTCAAGCCGTTATGATTTTGTACGCACATCTGTGGGTGCAGTGGTTTATGAAGGTGATGTCAAAATTGACAAGCCCAATAAAGACGGTATTGGTGAAGTTTGTATTAACGGCGCCCATGTCATGCTCGGCTACTATAAGAATCCTGAACTCACTGCCCAGACTATCGACAAAGACGGTTGGCTCCACACAGGCGACATCGGTTTTGTGCGTGAAATCAAAGGCTCTAAGGTGATTTTCCTTCGTGGACGCAATAAGACGATGATTCTTTCTGCCGACGGACAGAATATCTACCCCGAAGAAATCGAATTTAAACTTAACGACCTTCCTTTCGTTACGGAAAGTTTCGTATATCAGGACAAGGGCTCTCTTGTGGCTCTCGTTTATCCCGACTATGATCGTGCCAAGAAAGAAGGCATCGACCTTGCCGGTATTCGCCGTCAAATGGACGAAAATCTCGCCGAACTTAACGCAGTCGTCGGCAACTACGAGCGTCTCAAAGAAATCCGCTTGCTTGCCGAGCCGTTTGTCAAGACTCCGAAACAATCAATCAAACGCAATTTATATCCACAAGAAGCAGTTTTTGCTGCTGATGAAGCGTAACACCTTCCATCCAAAATTCAAGTATTTCAATGTGTAAGAATCTCCAATCATACTATTATTAACGTCCGGCGGTCAACCGCCGGACTGGAGATTTTTGCCTTAAGGGCTGATTCAGCCAATCTCCAAAGAACCACTTTCTCATAATCAAATTCATATTTCAATTTCTAAAAACGTAACCAAAATGAAAGAAACTATTATCGCTAAATTCGAACGTCAGTTCCGTGCACACGCCGATAAACTTGCATTGACCGACTATTCGACAAAAGAAGACCGCACATATCTAAAACTCGCTGAGAATATCGCTCGTTATCACGTTTTTTTCGATAATGCCGGTATCAACCGCGGCGACAAAATCGCCCTTATGTGCGAAAATTCGACGCCTTTCATTACAGCCTACATTGCAATCATTTCCTATGGCGCTGTCGCTGTGCCCATCTTGCCCGGCTTCAACCCCATTGATGCCGCTTACGTTATCAACCACTCCGATTCTCGTATTCTCGTGGTTGACGACCATATCTGGGAAAAACTCAAAGGCTCTGAATTCGAGCATCTTGAGGCAGTTCTCAACCCCCGCGGTGCGAAAGCATATATGACGCGTAGCGAAAAAATGCGTGTGGCTTACGACAACCTTTTCGACGATTTCGACCGCCGCTATCCCGACGGATTTACTGTCGATGACATCAAGTATGCCCCAATCGACGACCAGGACATAATGGTCATTTCCTATACATCCGGCACAACCGGCAACCCCAAGGGCGTTATGCTTACCGGCGAATGTATCTATATCAACGCCCAAATCGGCGATGATTGGAACTTCTATCCAGAAGGAACTAACACTCTCGACGTTCTTCCATTGGCTCACTCTTACGCCGCCATCTACGACATGATTTCACCGCTCTCAATGGGCGCTCACATCACTGTCCTCGGCCGCACTCCCGCACCGACAATTCTTATGCAGGCTCTCGCAGTCGTTAAGCCCAAAATATTCTTCATCGTTCCTCTTCTTATTGAAAAGGTGGTGAAGGCAAACTTTCTCCCGCTCGTCGGCAAGGTGCCTAACGAAGTACTCCGCGAAAAACTCGTAGGCGTGCTTGGCGGCAACCTCGAACAACTTATGATTGGCGGCGCTCCGCTCGACCCGACAGTCGAACAGTTCCTTCGCGACATCAAACTGCTCTACACTGTGGGCTATGGAATGACTGAAGTGGGTCCGCTCATCGGTTTTACTCCCTGTAAGGATTTCAAACAGGGCTCGACAGGCAAACTCGTGCCCGCGCTCAAACTAAAACTCATCAACAAAAATGCCCAAGGCATCGGCGAAGTGCTCGTCAAGGGCGCTCCAGTTATGCGTGGCTATTATAAGAATCCCGAAGCCACCGCTATGGCAATAGACGCCGAAGGTTGGCTTCATACCGGCGATATGGGCTATGTCGACGACGACATGAACATCACCCTCGTTGGCCGTTGTAAATCAATGATTCTTGGTGCCGGTGGTCAAAATATTTATCCTGAAGAAATCGAATTCAAACTCAACCGTATGCCTCTCGTCGCCGAAAGCATCGTTTACGATGCCGACGGCGTTTTGAAGGCGCTCGTTGTCCCCAATTTGGACGAAGCGCAAAAATCGGGTCTCGACCTTGAAAAAGTCAAGGAAATC
>JAFZPB010000267.1 GCA_017552595.1 Muribaculaceae bacterium | reverse complement strand
TCAGCCGACACAACAGTACAACCGTCGCCGTCAGCACTTGGGGGTGATGCAAAAATACTGAAAACAACAAAAATGGTCAAAATTTCCACAACTTTTTCTCAAAAAACTTGCATATTAACATAGAATGCTCCTTAGAGATTGCCTGATTTGATGTATTTGACACCGGCGAGGAATGTGCGGTATGTGGGCCAGAAGGGCGAGATGCCTCGGCGGCTGCGACGGAAGGCCTCCATGGCAAGTCGAAGTCTGGCAGTAGCAGGATGTGCAAGTGCGTGGTAGGCTCCCTTTGCCATCATTACGCCCTCAGAGTTAATCATCCGTGAACCTGTCGTCGGTCCATTATGTCGGGTGATGACGATGGGGAAAAACCTGCCTTTCAAACCTTTGCGAAGACAGTCGAGAATGAACACTTCCTCCTCTGCCGACTGAAGCACCGGCGCTCCAAGTCCGAAAAGTTCGTTGAACTTCACCCCAGCATCTACGACGGATTTCCGTCGAAAAGCGATTTCGAACGACGTCACCCAATATCCGCGAGGCGGTTTGGCGAGGTCGAATTCATGGTCGGGATACGCTTTGTCGTCATCGCCCGAATAGCGGAAAGTGGCGAAGTCGATATCGGGATGGCTCTCAAAGGAGGAAATCACTCTTTCGAGTTGCTCAGCGGTGTAAACCAGGTCATTATCGGCGATAAGACAGATGTCACTAGTAGAGTGACTAATTGCGGCATTTCGGTTGCGGCTCAGTCCCGTGCTGTTATCGGCATAGACGCTGACGTCGTCACGCTCTGAAAGACGGCTCTCCATAACGGATGCAAAATTGTCGGTCTGCCATGTCACGATGTAGCGAACATGCCCCACTTCGGGCAAGTTCATCGCCTCGACTTTCTTCAGACCGTCGGTGCCGTGAGTGGCTATAAGAACGTCTAATGTCATCTGTTCCAAAAGTTTATAAAGCGTTCGGCAACAACCGTACTGTCATTGTGACGCAGAACGAATTCCCGACTTCGGCGCGACATCTCGGGGAAAGCTTCGCGATTCTCCACAAGCCTCGTCAGCGTGGCTACGAGGGCATCGTCGTCGGGCACGGCATTGACTATGGGATGAATTTCCCGCTCGCCGATGAAGTCATAATAGGCCTCTTCGCCACCGCTGACGGCCACCAGTCCGGCAGCCATTGCAAGCAGAGCGTTAGTGGCAGGCGTATAGGAGTAAATTTGGTCGAGCAAAACGTGCGATGACCGCATCAGTTCGACATATTCAGCGTAGGGGTGGTTTTCGACCACTACGAGTTCGCACTTGTCGGGGTGAAGTTCAGCCACCCGACGAGCGGCGGCAAGAAGTCGGTCGGTGCCCTTTTCTTCCATTCGCCCGCGCTGGATGCCGATGAACATGCGTAGGCGTTCGGGAACAGCGTCGCCATGAGCAGGCACGACCGATTTGGCATCAACGGGGATTCCTACGTAAGCGACCTTGTCGTCAGACAATACCCGTCGGCAAGCGAGGTCGTATTCATAGAGAACCGTTGCGGCACCGTCGATTTCGCGGTAGATTTTTTCGCAATGCGAACGCAGCGGGTCGGCAAGCCAAGCATCATGAATGTGGCGCGATGAAAGGGCCAAAGGCGTCGGCGTGCCGTCGGAGTTTCGCCACTCGTTGTAGGCAAGAGCGGCGGTATCATCGCAAAGTTGGATATAAGGCGTGTCGTCGCCGAGGGCGGTGAGGAAAACGCGACTGTTATTTTGGCGAAGATAGTCGAAAAAACGAGCCACACGGTCGGGCCGAAGTTCGACGAAGACGGGATTGACAATCTGCACAACGTCGAAACCGGCAAAACGACGGCGATTGGCAAGCAGTTTCGCCCAAAGCAGTGCGCCACCGATTTTACCGCCCACAGGTCGTGAAATGTCGATGTCGCGGTCGGTCTGCATCCATCGCGAACCGTTGGAGGCGACCACGACCTCATGCCCCATTCCGCGGAGAGCCACAGAAAGGGCATGATGATAATTGCTGGCGTCGCCCATCAACAAAATCCTCATAAGACACACATTTTTATAATAAAACGCAATTCAGGCTCGTTTTATTATAGTATGGCGACGCCTTTCTTATCCATAGTGATTCCTGTCTTGAACCGCGAAAAAATCGTGGTGCGGACGCTCGACTCCGTTGCGGCTCAATCGCTCGACGATTTCGAGTTGATTGTCGTTGATAACGGTTCGACTGACAACACCCGTCAAGTGGTGGCTGTATGGATTGAGAACCATCCCAAAATCTTGGCGAGACTCGTTGAAGAGCCCGAAAAAGGTGCGGCACGAGCCCGCAATCGCGGTCTTGACGAAGCGAAAGGCGAATGGACAATGTTTTTCGACTCCGACGACACGATGAGTCCCGACCTCGTCGAAGAAATCCGACTAAATGCTGACAGAGCCGATATCGTAGCGTGGAACGTGACGATTCACCAACTCGACGGGACATCGATACGCCAAAAATCTTTCGCCAAGCGTGTGCTCTTCCACACAATTTTCAACGGCAACTTCGCCACCCAACGCTATGCCGCACTCACTTCGCTTTTCCGCAAATCAGGCGGATGGAACGCCATACTCCGAGGTTGGGACGACACCGAATTAGGTGTCAGATTGGCGTTGTCAAGTCCTGCGATTCGCTTACTAAAGGGCACTAAAGTCGATGTCTATGCCCAGGAAGAGTCTATAACTGGCATTTGTCATTCCGCCGACACGGCAAAGTGGGAAGACGCTCTTGCCGTCATGAAAGAGCACTTGAAAGCGGCAGGAGCGAGAAAAGCGGTAAAATGGATTGACCTGCGGCGAGCCATTCTTGCCGGGCAATACCATGCTGAAGGCGACGCCGCAGAAGGCCAACGGCTCATTTCGGCAGTTTTAGCCGATTTAAAGAGCAAACGATGGCTATACCGATTTGCATGCCGTTACACCGCCGCACGTCATCGTGGTGCCGCACGCCTATTAGGCTGGCTCTGCTGAAAATTTAGGCATACGCATAACGTGCTGACTGCAAGCGTAAAATCAGCATTATTGATAAAATTACCGAAATCCGGTAATTTTTTTTCGGTAATTTTTTTTCGGTAATTTAAGAAAATGATTAAATTTGCACACAAAATTAGATTATTATGACTAAAAGACTAAATCCATTTGTGGTTTCGGGTAAAATACCTCCCGAATATTTCTGCGACAGAGAAAAAGAATCGGCCATATTGGAAAAGGCCTTAACCAATCAATTAGACGTCGTACTTACATCTGCACGGCGTATGGGGAAAACATCTCTTGTAGATTATGTATTTGACAAACCATCTATAAGCGATGATTACGTGACTGTTTTTGTCGATATTCTACACACTACCACTTTCCGTGAATTCATCTTGGCTTTGGGCACGGCTGTTTTTGAGCGTGTGGCGTCAAGAAGCGACAAATTGAGGCGGCTTTTCGTCACCATATTGAAGTCGCTTAGCACAAGTTTTGGTTATGATCCTGTTCAAAACACGCCCACATTCAACATTCGACTTGGCGACATAAACCAACCAGATTATACACTTAAAGAAATTTTCGAATATCTCGAAAAGGTTGAACGCAGATGTTTGGTTGTAATTGACGAATTCCAACAAATCACACGTTATCCCGAGAAAAATGTTGAAGCCTTGTTAAGAACACACATTCAAAGGCTTTCAAATGTCAACTTCGTCTTCTCTGGTAGCCGTCGACGATTGATGGAAGAGATTTTCTTTTCATCAAAACGACCGTTTTATCAAAGTGCGAGGGCTCTCCGACTTGAGGCAATAGAAAAGGAAAAATATTATGATTTTGCGAGTCGGCTCTTTCAACAAATCGGCAAAAAAATCTCCACGGAGGCTTTCAACATACTTTACGATACTTTTTGGGGCGTCACATTCTATATTCAACGCATTCTTAAGGATGCTTTTGCCGAAACTATAGAAGGTGAAACTTGCGACACTGATATGATTAATAACCTTATCGAGGATTATATCGGTGAAAACGACTCACACTTAAGGGAACAACTCGCATATATCACTGAAATTCAAAAAGAGGTGCTATACGCCATCCACGAAGAATGGCAGGCTCGGAGCATCTCTTCGGCATCATTTACAAAGAAACACAGTTTGAGGTCGCCAAGTTCAACACAGACAGCGGTTCTGAAGTTGCTTGAATACGACCTTATTACACGTCGCGAAAATGTTTATTCCATTTCCGATCCGCTATTAAGCCTATGGTTGGATAGACGATAAAATTTGATTACATTTCTGCGACGAGATATTCGCTTAGGGCGGCGAACATGAAAGCGTTGCTCCAACGCATGTAGGGTATCTTCGAACTCTTAGTGTGTTTCAACTGATAGTAGAAGTAGCCTTTTTCGTGATTTCGCATATTTGACAAAGTCCACTCCAACACTTTGTCGATAAGCGGTTTGACGTTCTCAAAACGACCAGTTCGCGATGCCGTGACTATCAGTTGCCCAGGGCAATGTATATCGATGGGATACTGTCGGTCGTGATAGTATTTCGGTTCGCCTTTCTCGGTGAAAAAGTTGTCGATGTAGAATTTGAAACCTTTTTCTATTGATTCGATAGTTTCGGCATCGTCGGTGGCTTGTGCGAAAGCGGCAAGTCCGTCAAGATTGTAGCCAGTATGGAACGAATCGCACCACGAAGTGACGGCTTTCAATCCGTAGGGCCACGAACCGTCTTCGCGTTGTGCGTCGATACATGCCTCAACAGATTTGTGGGCGAGGTCAAGCCATTCGGGCCGTGGGTCGTAGGCATAGGCTTTTGACAATAGCCGCGACGCGAGAAGCGACGCATTGATAATCGTGTCGTTACCGGCAACGGGAGCGTATGAGAACACGAAACCACGCTTTGCGGGCGTGCGATGCAAGTCGTTTACGACGAAATCAGCGGCGGAAAGCGCCAAATCGAGATAACGACGCTCATTAGTGATATCGTAGGCCGACATCAGTGCCGTAGCACAGAACGAAGTGGCAACAACCGTAGGCAAGTTCTTGGGAAACAAAAACTCGCGGCGACATTGCCAATCAAAGTTATATCCCCAACATGCGCCGGAATAACCTTCCGACTTGAGAGAGATGAGCAACTCAGCCACCTCGTTGATTTTCGCCTTCAATTCGTCAAGCGTGCCGAAAGTCTCGGCAAGTGCCGGTTTTGCCTTGACGGCAGTATAAAGATTGCAGTAGCCTTGCAAGAATAGGCCCACGCCCTTCGCGTTGTGCTCCTTAGGAACACGCAGCATAGGGCGAAGATTGACAGGACAGCGTTTGAACCCTTGAATGACGCATAATCGCCACATTGCCGACCGCTTAAGTAACGGAATAGCTCGATACACCTTAGAGTTAAGACCGTCGTAGGGGTCCCAACCTTTGTAGTTCTCGCTCTCGCAATAGTCGCGCAACTTTTTCAGCGCAGCCGTTACTTTGTCGTCAATGGCCATAATCAAACGGGGTTAGTCTGTTACTCTTCCGGGATAAACTTTTAAAGCCTCGCGCAATACACGAAGAGCGTCGGCAAGGTCGTATTTATTGAGGATATATGCGATACGTACTTCATTGCGTCCGAGTGTCGGGTCGGTGTAGAAGCCCGACGCAGGAGCGAGGAACACGGTTTTCCCTTCATATTGGAAGTCACGAAGCATCCACTCGCAGAAACGGTCGGCATCGTCGATTGGGAGACTTGCCACGGTGTAGAAAGCGCCCATAGGAATCGGCGAGTAGCAACCAGGGATGCGGTTAAGTCCGTCAACGAGGAATTTACGCCGCTCAACATATTCATTGTAGGTCATTAGCATATATTCTTCTGTGGCGTCAATAGAGGCTTCTGCGACAATCTGGCCCAACAACGGGGGACTCAAACGCGCTTGGCAAAACTTCATCAGATTCTCTTTCAGTTGAGCGTGTTTCGTGATGATTGCGCCGATGCGGATACCACATTCGCTATAGCGTTTCGACACCGAGTCAATAAGCACAACTTGTTCCTCGATTCCTTTGAGGTGAAATGCCGAGATGTAGGGTGCACCCGTGTAGCAGAATTCGCGATAAACTTCGTCGGAGAACAAGAACAAGTCGTGTTTCTTAACGATGTCGCGCAGGAGATTCATCTCCTTTTGAGTGTAGAGGTAACCTGTAGGGTTGTTCGGATTGCAAATCAAAACACCCTTCGTGCGCGGGGTTATAAGTTTTTCGAATTCAGCGACTTCCGGCAGAGCGAAACCGCTTTCGATATTCGACGGAACTGCCACAATCTTTGCGCCTGCCGAAATGGCGAACGCCATATAGTTGGCATAAGCGGGTTCAGGAACGATGATTTCATCGCCTGGGTCGAGACATGCCATGAAGGCGAACAGCACAGCCTCGCTGCCACCGGTAGTGACGATGATATCGTCAACATCGACGTTGATTTTGAAGCGATGGTAATACTGCTCAAGTTTCATCCTGAGCGACAACAGACCTTCTGACGGGCTGTATTCGAGCGTTGTTCGGTCGATGTGACGCAAGGCCTCAAGTCCCTGCGGCGGTGTGGGAAGGTCGGGCTGGCCGATGTTGAGATAATAAACCCTTGTGCCACGGGCCTTGGCGGCATTTGCCAACGGCACCAACTTGCGGATAGGCGATGCCGGCATTATTTCTCCGCGATTTGAAACTTTAGGCATAATTGATTAGAATTTAACTGGTTGTCCTGATTCTTGAATCGACTTAATAACTGCGAAAGTGGCGAGAGTTACAGCGAAGATTTCCTTCATAGGAATCAACGCCTTGCCCGATTTAAGCGATGCGAAATACTGACGCATCATCTCCTTCTGGCCTTTGTCTTGGTTGGTCTTCTTCAGCGTATCAACCTTGCGGCCGTAGATTTCGCATTTTTTGAAGTCGGTGATAACGGCTGTCTTGCCGCTGTAATATACTTCGAAGTATTCCTTCGGGAGCGATTTGGAACCGTTGGCGTAATATGCGACAACTCCCGTCGAGCCATTTTCAAATTCGACAATGATATTGACGGTGTCGTTCAATCCCTGCGAATCATCAAGCACCGACGCCGATACCTTCACGGGAATACTGCCGCAGATGTATGTCATAAAATCAATGAAGTGGCAAACTTCGCCAATGATTCTGCCACCGCCTATTGTCGGGTCTTGAATCCATGATTCAGCGGGAATGGCACCGGCATTGATACGATAGAGCATCGACATCTTGCCGTCGCCGAAGTTCTTTTTAATCTTTTGGGCAAACGGGGAGAAGCGGCGGTTGAAACCAATCATTACATGACGACCATTTTCTTCGCATATCGAACGGATATTCACCAGTTCGTCAAGCGTGAGGCACAACGGTTTTTCAACATAGACGTTCTTTCCCGCCTTGAGAGCCGCTGCCACATATTTTGCGTGGGAGTCGTGACGAGTAGCCACAAAGACGGTGTTTATGCATTTGTTGGTGATGATTTCATTTTCATCGGATGTGCAGAGTGAGAAATGGAATTTCTCAGCCACACGCTTCGATGTCGTGCCAGAGTTAGTCATCACACATACTCTTCCCGCTTCTTCTCTTGGGGGCAAGTAAGGCAGAAGATTGCCCTGTGCATAACTACCTGCACCGATAAAGCCGATGTTGATGTCGCTTACCGGGCTAAGGTCGGGCGTAAAGAACGACTGAGTCACCTTGTGCTCTTTAGTAGTGTCGTATTCGAGAACGATTCCCAAAAAAGGCTCTGAATGATTTATCACGATTTCATAGGCTTTCGGAGCGTCTTCGAATTTGAAGTTATGCGTGGTCATATACGACAAGTCGATTTTCTTCGTATAGAGAAGATGTTGGAATGCCTCCATATTCCGTTTTTCGGTCCAACGGACATAAGCGCTCGGATAGTCAATTCCTTTTTCTTCGTAGTTGATATCATATCGGCCTGGCCCATAGGAGCACGACATCTTCAGTTCAAGTTCCTTCTTATAGTAATCCGGCTCACGGTTGAAACCTGTCGGAACTGCTCCAAGCACCACTACACGGCCCTTGCGGCGACAAATCGTTCCTGCGAAGTTGATTGGGTCGAGGCTTGTTGTCGCGGCGGCGATAATCACACAGTCAACGCCACGGCCGTCGGTGTAGTCAAGGATTTGATTAGTGATGCCAGTTGTCGAACGGGTGATTGCCAAGTCGGCGCAATGCTCGCGAGCGGTTTTAACGGCCCCTTCTGACACGTCGATTCCGACGACATTCACACCAGAGGCTTTCAGCAAGTGACATGCGAGTTGTCCGATAAGACCGAGACCGATAACGGCACATGTCTCACCCAATCTGACATCGGCCTGACGAACGCCTTGAAGGGCGATAGAGCCGAGGGTGTTATAGCAAGCCAACGACAAGTCGGCATCGTCGTGAAGTTTTACGCACAAATTTACGGGAACACTGACTATTTCAGCATGGTTCGCATAACCAGCACCAGCGCATGCCACTTTGTCGCCCACCTTGAAGTCGGTGACATCGTCGGCAACGGCAATCACTTCGCCTGCGCTGCTGTAGCCAAGAGGAGAGTATGCGTCAAGTTTCTTCATGACTGCACGGTAGGTCTGCACAATGCCTTGTCGTTTTAAGGTGTCAAGCACTTGTCGCACTTGTTGGGGGCGTTCTTTCGCCTTACCAATCAGACTTTTTCTTGCGGCCTTTACCGTCGACCCTTCAGTTCCGGCAGAAATGAGGGAAAAGTGGTTTTTTACAAGCACCATTCCTTCTGTTAATTGCGGCGTGGGCAATTCCTGAATTACCATTTCGCCAGAGCCAAGTTTTTGAGTTAATTGTTCCATTTATTTTATTTTTTTAATTATCGAGAATTGATGAATAGATATTTTGGTAGATAGTTTTGTAATCGGTAGAGGGCAATTCGCTTTTTTCGAAATTGTCCGCCTTAATGGCTTCGACGAGCGAATTGACATCGCGTGAGCGAAAGATGACTGTTCCGACTGGGCGTTCGACCACATCTGAAGCCACAATTTTTTTACCCATAAAGAGGGCTTCACGAATTGAGATTGCATCTCCGTCGGTCGTTGTAGTGCGGAGCACCATGTCTGATTTTGCTATAAGTTCCACGAACGCAAGCGGAGATTCGTAAATGAGTACGCGGTCGGAGATGCCGAGTTCGTCGATTCTTTGGAGGTAACGACTCAGTCGAATTTCAGCGCCGGTGTTGTCAGCGATAACAAACACGAGCGAATAGTTATCGGGCAACAGTGCCATTGCCTCAATGCAGAGGTCAAGACCGTAAAGGTCGCCGCCGGAATGTTCGACAAGTTTCCATGCGTTGGAGCAGAGCGTTATTCTGTCGTCATCGACAAACCGCGCGACAACTTCAGGCAACTGTAGATATTCATCGTCCGTGGGCGGAAGGAATGCCTCAATTTTATGAAGTCGGTCGCTTTTCACTTTATCCGACAACGCGTTAAAACTATTGTCGTTAACCACAATAACCGCATTGCACTTCGCAAGCATTTTCATTGTAGTGGATAGGCGATTCTCGATTGTGATATCACGGTGTATTGTGACAACGACCTTCTTGCGAAGAATGACACGGCAAATCAAGATGTGGAGCAATCTGACCATTACCGACCCGCTGTGAATGTGGACAACATCAGCAGCGAACACTTTCTTCAAGTAAACGAAAATGTTGCCCGACCTAAGGTTGAACACGCCTTTTTTGCGCCTGTGTCCTTCGTCGATGAAATCAAAGGCATATACGTCAGACAACAAAGCGGTAAGCCTAAGCAGATGGGTGCTTATGCCTCCGATGTTGTGCGGCGCCGGGCCTGTGAGAAGGATACGTTTCATCGTCAGGTCAGATTACGTCTTTTTCTTTAGTGAGATTTACTGCCATGGAGAATTTGCCGCTACGGCGGTAGATGATTTTCGATTCATCGACAATGTTGATAGAATAGTCGATATCGTCTTTGCCGATTTTAGCGGCGATATTATCTGCGATATGTTTCTTATCCGACTCATTAAAGTCGCCGTCAGGCACAATATTTACATCAATATATCCCTCATGAGGCTGAACGTACTGGGCCAGTTTGATATGAGGGACACCCTTAACGAGCGATTCAAGCAGCCCGAGGAGTTTGCCCGATTTCGACTTGAAACATTCATCGACACGTCCGTCGATAAGACGAATGTTCGGGTCGGTCGCCATGTTTTTAACCCAAGGCTCGTTAAGCACCACAATATCGGTCATCTTGTAACGGATAAGCGGGAATGCTTTGTTGATTAAGGTCGTGGTGATGAGTTCACCGTTGTCGAATTCGTTGATTGAATAACCCGGAGCGTCGTAGTAACCTTTATGGTCATGCGATTCGCGGAAATATACCGTCTTTTCCGTACATCCGTAGTGGTCGAATGTCTCGCATCCGAGAATTTCCTTAAACAGGTCGCGTTGGAAATCATAGAGCGTTTCGCTGCTTGTGAAGCAAAGCGGAATGTTCATCTTCAATCCGGCGTCTTTCAGCAGAAGGCAGAGATTGTAGAGCGAACTTGGATATCCCTCTATCGCCCTCGGTTTGTATTTAATTATCTCGTTGTAATAATCGTGAGCCTTGTCGGGGTGGAAATAGAACGACGAGAGATAGAGAATGTTGCAGAAGGGCAGACGCAATTTGAAATGCTTTGCGTCGAGATGTCCGCGGAGCGATACGATTCGTTCGCCCGGTTTGTAGCCGTCGATTTGGCGTGTCTTGTAAAGATACGCCTGTTCTATAATGGCCGTGCGCAGGCTGGTGTAAATTGCCATCGACTTGCCGGTGCTACCACTCGTATAGACTTTTTTGCGGAAAAGCCTGCACCCTGTGGCAATTTCATCGCAGTGCTTCGACACGATGTCCTTCGTGATGACGGGCAATTTCTCAATGTCGGCAACGCTTTTCACGCTGTCGATTGTAATCCCGTGCTCTGCGTAGAATTTTTTATAGAATGGCGATTTCTTAATGGCATGGCGGAACATCTTGACGAATTCCTTATTGTTGTATTCGTCAATTTCCTCTCGAGTCATCTCGAACAGTCGGTTGATTTTCTTCAACCGCCAATGGATGAACGGATACGACCGCAAGAGGTTTTTTACCGAGTTATATAAAAGAAGTTTCATTAAATGATATTACTGTAAATACCTTCTAATTGGCATTTTACGTTATAAGGATAAGATTTTTCTATAAGTTTTAACGACTTTTCGCCGTGACGGACAGCGAGAGTCGGGTCGTTGACGTAAGTAGTGATGGCCCTTAGGATGTCGGTATGGTTGCCCGCTTCAACGATGATGCCGTTTTCACCGTCCGACACGATTTCGGGAATACCGCCGACTGCAGTAGCAATAATGCCCTTGCCATAAGCCATAGCCTCGAGTAAAACAATGGGCAAGCCTTCGTTATAAGACGGAAGCATGACCACATTCGCCTTACGGAGTAGCCGTTGCTTGTCTTCGCCGGAAATCCAACCGACATATTCCACAATGTCATTTAGCCCGTTGTCGGAGATGGCTTTCGTGAGTCTTTCAACGTCGCCGTCACCGCCAATCGCGAAGTGGATTTTACCTTCAAGCGACTGTTTGTTTTGTGCGATTGTAGAGATGACGTCGAAAACGCCTTTGCGTTCGCCTATTCGGCCGAGGAAAAGCAATTCGAGACGGTCGCCGACATTGTTCTCAGGATTCTCGACGGGTTCAATCGGATTCCAAATCACTTCAACATTATTGCAATTCAGTTCGTCAATGAAAAAGGATTTCCACGACTCCGATAATGCCACAACAACGTCGCACTTACTGAGCACGCCGATGATTTTATCTTTGCCTTTCTTTTCGGCAAACATTTTGAATTCCGCTCCATGACAATGGCCTACGATTTTGAATCCAAGTGTCTTGCCCCAGCGAATCACCATCGATTTGCGAAGGAACGAGCCGTAGGATGCGAAATGAACGTGAAGGACACGTCGTTTCGAGAAAGCCCTGATAAACGGCATTCTCAGCAACAGTTCAGCCAAAACGAACATAGAGAAGAAATGTCCCCAATGGGAGCAAGTGGAAGCAAAATGGAACGGCTTTGCAAAACGGCTGTACGAGCCCAAAACGGCGACGATTCCGCCTTTGCCTGCCCTATAAGGGCCTACAAAGAGGACGCTGTCGAAAATGCTGCCGTTGTTGTCGCTCATCCGTCTCGTTTATTTTAGTAGTTTACTGTAAATCGGCAATAGTTGTTTCTTTACGCTCTTTGGATAGAACGGAATCACACGTTCGAGCGATTGGTTGCCGAACTTGGTGATAAGACGCGGTTCATCGAGGAGCATCTTGATGGCGTTGAACAGGCCTTCTTTGTCACCAGGCTCCAATAGGAATCCGTTCACGCCGTTTGCCACGATTTCGGGAATGCCGCCAACTGTAGTCGAAATAATTGCCTTGCCGTGGGCCATCGCTTCGAGAATCGAAATCGGCATGCCCTCGAAATACGACGGAAGAATATACACGTCGCAGTCGCGAAGCAGTTGGTCCTTTTTGCGACCTGTTGCACAACCGACGTATCTAACTTCTTCCTCGATATCTTCCGATACGATGATATCAGTCATGCGGTCGATTTCACCGTCACCGCCGATATGCAGCCTGACGTGTCCTGCAAGGTCGGCTTTATGGGCAGAAATGACGTCAATTGCATCAAAAATGCCCTTAGCATCGATTATCATCCCGAAGAAGAGCAAATTCAGTTTGCCGCGCATCATTATGCTTCGTGAGGGCTTTTCAACAGGCTCTACGGGGTTGTTGACGATGCTAACGTTGGTGTAGCCAAGTTCGTTTACGAAGAAGTCTTTCCACATCTGCGACAACACAATGATGTGGTCGCAACGGTCGAGGGTGCGTTTGATTTTGGCATATCCTTTTTGGTCGCAATACTCTTTGAAGTGACCTGCATGGCAATGGGCTATAACTTTGTATCCCAATATTTTACCCCAACGAATGATGATTGATTTCCGGGGGAACGACTTTGCGGCCGCATGGTGGACATGCAGAATCGACGAATGTTTAAACACGCGGTGGAACGGCAACTTTATCAATAGCCACACCAATACAAAGAGGTTTGCTATGCGTCCGAAAATGTTACTGCCTGTTATGTAGTTACTTCGCATGTAGTGGAACTTTGCGAAGTTGTCTTTGTATATGTTCAGCACCGACATCATTCCGCCGATTCTTTTCAGGTTCGGCCCGATGAACAGTACTTTATCGAGTAATTTTTGTTCGTTAAGCATATATCACAAAGTAAAGAGCGAAATGTATACACCTCGCTATATTTTTTAACGACACACATTGTTATTTATTGCAAAAATGTTCAAAAATGTTAAAATACTGGTGAAAACCTTGCACTTACAACGCCAAATTGATTCTCAATTTGAGCAGAAAAAAAACTTGAAAAAAAGAGAAATCGAAAGGCAGAAGATATCATGATAAAAATGCAATAAATCGGGCTGTTTGGGCGTTATAATTATTAGGTGGAGTGTGCAGTCGCCACCACCACTGTTTGATTAATCTATTCCGTTGATTATTCGCAAAATATGAAGAGATATTTATCTATATTTTTCGCTTTCGCGGTAGTATCGGCAACAATCTTTGCAGCCGACCCCACCTCAACGCGCTACACCGCCGAAGAATGCCAAGGAAGTCTGCGCCCCTACGTGACTCCGAAAGCCACTCACTCTTACCCCGATTCTCTTACCCCAATCCACATCAACCACGTCGGTCGCCACGGCTCGCGCTATCCTGCCGGCTCCGCTCATTGCCAGTTCGTAGCCAGTATGTTGCGTCAAGCCGACTCGTTGGGGACAATTACACCGAAGGGAAAAAGTCTGCGTCGACTCGTCGATTACGCGATAGCCAAAACCGCAGGCAACTGGGGTGCTCTCGACTCGCTTGGAATGGCCGAACATCGCGGCATCGCCTCCCGAATGTACCGCAACTTCCCGTCACTCTTCAAAAACGGACGCGTCGAGGCTTATTCGTCTTATTCGCCACGGTGTATGATGTCGATGTATTCCTTTGTCCATCAACTCGCACGCATGGACAACCATGTGGAAATCTCCGCTTCTTCGGGCCGCGATTATTCGGCAACTATGCGTCCATTCGACGTCAACGAAGATTATCTCAACTTCCGCAAAGAAAACCCTACCACACCCGCCTACGAGGAATACCTCGCAACAAAAGTGACCGATGCTCCGCTGCGCCGAGTGCTTGGCGAGAAATTTCCCATTGACAGCGCCAATGTTGCCGACTGTGTTCTTGCTGAGTATTACGTTCTCGCAGGGATGTCGGCAATGGAAGTGGTATGCGATATGACCGACTATTTTACGATTGACGAACTCAACGCGCTTTGGTCGTGCTTCAACCTTCGCCAATATCTGCAATGGTCGATGACAACCATATCCACCATCCCGGCCGACATCGCTTCACAACTTGTGCTCGAACTTGTCGCGACTACCGACAAAGTAGTGGAAGGCAATTCGTCAACAACCGTCAACCTCCGTTTCGGCCACGGCGAAACCGTCATGCCTCTCACTTCGTTGTTACGGCTTAAAGGCTGCTACTACTTGACTAATTATTTCGACACTGTGGCGCAACATTGGCGCGACTTCGAATCATATACGATGGCCGCTAACGTGCAGTTTATCCTTTTCAAGTCGAAACGCGGAGGCTATTATCTCCGCGTTGACCTCAACGAAACCCCTATCCCGCTAATCCCGTCAAAGGGCCAAATCTACACTCCTTGGCGCGAAGCACGCGACTATATGATGCGTTGCATCCCGATTTATTACCAACCCTAATTTAATGCATAATTATCAACATCAAATAATTCAACATTTATGAAAGAACTTAAAGGAACTAAAACTGAACGCAACCTCCAAGAGGCTTTCGCCGGCGAATCGCAGGCCCGCAACAAGTACACTTACTATGCTTCAAAGGCTAAAAAAGACGGCTACGTACAGATAGCCAAAATCTTCGAAGAAACGGCAGCCAACGAAAAAGAACACGCCAAAATCTGGTTCAAACTTCTTCACGGCGGTGCTGTCCCCTCTACTGAAGAAAACCTCCTCGACGCCGCAATGGGCGAAAACTACGAATGGACCGACATGTATGCCCGCTTCGCCGCTGATGCCCGCGAAGAAGGTTTCGACCACATCGCTTTCCTCTTTGAGGAAGTCGGCAAAATCGAAAAGGAGCATGAAGAGCGCTATCGCCGTCTGCTCTCCAACGTAAAAGAGGCTATCGTCTTCTCACGCGACGGCGACCAAATCTGGCAATGCTCCAACTGCGGCCATATCGTCATCGGCAAGTCCGCTCCCGAACGCTGCCCCGTCTGCGACCATCCCCAATCCTACTTCGAATTGAAGGCCAACAACTACTAATCTATAAACTTTAATCTATAAACTTTCAACTTTAACAATTATGGACAAATACGTTTGCGACGTTTGCGGTTACGAATACGACCCCGAAGTCGGCGATCCCGACAACGGAATCGAACCCGGCACCGCCTTCGAAGACCTGCCCGAAGATTGGACCTGCCCGATTTGCGGTGTGGGCAAAGACGATTTCAGCCTCGCTGAATAATCGGCAATTCAACTCTACGCATATGGATAAAATGGCGAAATATTTTCTCAGTCCTTAAGGATGTGAGAGAGTAATTTCGCCTTTTTTTTCTATATGTGGAGAATTTTTTATAACTTTGCGTGATTTTTTGAAAAAATTTTCACCGAAATGAAAGCATGTTTTATGGGGCTCGGCTATATAGGCCTGCCCACAGCAATAATCGCCGCACGCCACGGCATTGAAATTATCGGCGTGGATATCAACCCTGCAGTGGTTGAAAAGACAAACGCCGGCAAACTCCACATCGTGGAGCCCGGTCTTGAAGAAATGCTTAAGGAAGTAGTGGCCAACGGAAGCCTCCGCGCCGCCACTGAGCCGTCGACAGCCGACGCATATTTCATGGTTGTCCCCACACCCTTCAAAGGCGACCACCAACCCGACGTCAGTTATGTCGAATCGGCCACACGAATGGTGTTGCCTTTCCTCAAGAAAGGCGACCTCTATGTCATCGAATCGACTTCGCCCGTAGGCACAACCGAAGCAATGGCGAAAATCATCTTCGACGAACGTCCCGAACTTAAGGGCGAAATCTTCATCGCATACTGCCCCGAGCGCGTTCTTCCAGGGAATGTCATTTTCGAACTTGTCAACAACGACCGTGTAATCGGCGGTCTTGACGAAGCCTCGACCGATAAAGCCATTGAATTCTATTCGCAATTCGTCAAAGGAACTCTACACCGCACAAATGCCCGCACTGCCGAAATGTGCAAACTCACCGAAAACTCCTCTCGCGACGTGCAAATCGCCTTTGCCAACGAGTTGTCGATGATTTGCGACGCTGCCGGCATCAATGTTTGGGAACTTATCCAACTCGCAAACCGCCACCCGCGCGTCAATATTCTCCAACCCGGTTGCGGAGTGGGCGGACACTGCATTGCCGTCGACCCCTATTTCATCACGGCCGAATTCCCGAAAGAATCGCGTCTTATCGCCCAAGCCCGTGAAATCAACAATTTCAAGGCTGAATATTGCGCCGAAAAGGTCAAAAACGCCATGTTGCGATTCGAACTCGACCACAAACGCAAACCTGTCGTGGCTATGATGGGCCTCGCTTTCAAGCCCAATATCGACGACCTCCGCGAATCTCCTGCAAAATACATCACCACGAAAGTGATGCAAGGATGCAACAACGCCGAAATCCTCGTTGTTGAGCCAAACATCACAGAGCACAACGTTTTCAAATTGACTCCATTCGACGAAGCCTATCGTCGTGCCGACATCGTGGTGTTGCTCACTGCCCACAACGAATTCCGTACGCTCGAATATCGCGACGACAAAGTTATCCTCGACTTCTGCGGCATTTTCAAAAAATAGTCGTCAGAAGACATTTTCAAACCATCGTAACCAAAAGAAATTTTGACTCCTGTTTCTCTAAACGGACTGAATGTCTATCCCTTCACCTCGGTCGATGAAATACTTGAATATGTCGACCGTAACCCGTCATTGCTCGTCGCAATCAACGCCGAAAAGGTGGTGAACGCCGACGACCTCACTCGCGAAATCGTCAACGGCGGCATCGGCTACTGCGACGGTGCGGGAGCCGTGAAAGCCGTAAAGCGCAAAGGCGCGAAAGACGCCATCCGTATCCCCGGATGTGAACTTTGGCTCCATATTATCGAACGATATCAGAAGGAAAAGACATTCTATGTGGTTGGTGCCAAGAAAGAAGTCAACGACGAAGTGGTAGCGAAACTCCGCACAGATTTCCCCGACATACGTATCGTGGGCCATCGCGATGGATATATCCGCACCGATGAAGAGCGTCAGGCGCTCATCGACGATGTGGCTGAAAAGCGTCCCGATGTGGTTTTCGTGGCAATGGGTTCACCGAAACAGGAACTCCTCATGGGCGACATGCGCCGCCGCCACGAAGCCATCTATCAAGGCCTCGGCGGCTCGTTCGACGTTTACACAGGCCGCATTCAGCGCGCTCCGAAATGGTGGCGCGAACACAACCTCGAGTTCGCTTACCGTTTCCTCAAGCAACCCAGCCGTTTCCGTCGCGAACTGAAGCGTCTGAAATTCGCTTGGTGGATGCTTATCGGAAAAGTTTAGCCGTTACGCCCTCATTCAAAAACAAAAAGCCAATCCGACAATGAAAAAAGTAATGCTTGTTTTCGGCACTCGCCCCGAAGCCATCAAAATGGCTCCGCTGGTGAAGGAACTGCAATCGCGGAAAGATGAAATCGAAACCGTGGTTTGCGTCACCGGCCAACACCGCCAGATGCTCGACCAAGTGCTGTCGATTTTCGAAATAACGCCCGACTATGACCTAAATATCATGCGTCAAGGGCAGGACCTTTACGACGTCACCACCCGCGTGCTTCTTGGCATGCGCGACATCCTTGACCAAGTTCAGCCCGACCTTGTGCTTGTTCATGGCGACACATCGACATCTACCGCCGCCGCTCTCGCCGCGTTCTACCGCCAAATTCCCGTCGGACACGTCGAAGCGGGGCTCCGCACCTACGACATCTATTCCCCATGGCCCGAAGAGATGAACCGTCAACTGACAGGCCGTCTCACCACGCTCCACTTCTCCCCCACTGCCCGTAGTCGCCAAAACCTTCTCAACGAAGGCACCCCCGACGACCATATTACTGTCACCGGCAACACCGTCATCGACGCCCTCCAAATGGTGGTGAAGAAAATCGAAGCCGACCCCGACCTTGAGAACAAGGTGCGACAATATATTTCCGAAATGGGCTACGATATCTCGCGTCTCGACGGAAACCGCCGACTCGTGCTTATCACAGGCCACCGTCGCGAGAATTTCGGCGACGGATTCCTCAATATCTGCAACGCAATTAAGGACCTCGCAGAGCGCTATCCCGACGTGGATTTCCTCTACCCGATGCACCTAAATCCCAATGTACGCCGTCCAATCAACGCCGTATTCTCGGGCATCGAACACTCCAACGTGTTCTTCATCGAGCCAGTCGATTACCTCTATTTCGTCTATCTGATGAAGTCGAGCCACATCATCCTCTCCGACAGTGGCGGCATTCAGGAAGAAGCCCCGTCGCTCGGAAAGCCCGTGCTCGTCATGCGCGAAGTCACGGAGCGTCCCGAAGCACTTGAAGCAGGCACTATCCGTCTCGTCGGCACCAACCGTCAACTCATCATCGACGAAGCGTCGAAATTCCTCGACGACGAAGAATACTACCTTGCCAACCAACGGATTGCAAATCCCTTCGGCGACGGCCACGCCTGCCAACGGATTTACGAATTTATAATGAAATTCTTCAACAACTAACTCCACTTAACCGCATATAACCTAACTGCCATGACCCACTTCGATTCCGATTACCTTGAAGGCTGCCACGCCAAAATCCTTGAAACTCTTACGAACACCAATATGCGTCAAACCGTCGGGTACGGTCGTGACGAGTTTTCCGAGGAAGCACGTGAGAAGGTGCTCGCGGCCTGTGGCAATCCCGACGCTGAAGTGGAATTCATGGTGGGCGGCACCCAGACTAACGCCACCATTCTCAAGGCCATCCTTCGTCCCTACGAATCGGTAGTATCAGTCGAATCAGGTCATATCAACGGTCACGAAGCCGGTGCGGTGGAAGGTACTGGACATAAAGTTCTGACGCTCCCCTCCCACAACGGGAAATTCGACCTTGATGAACTCGAAACGTTCATCAGCGAATGGCGCGCCAACACCAACGACTACGAACACGTCACTTGGCCTGCCGTGGTCTATATATCACAACCCACCGAATTGGGCACGCTCTATTCGCTCGACGAACTTCGCCGTTTACGCAAGATTTGCGACAAATACGAACTGAATCTGTTTGCCGACGGCGCACGCCTTGGTTACGCTCTCGCCTCGCCCGCCAACGATGTTTCCCTTCCCGATATGGCCGCACTTTGCGACGCATTCTACATCGGCGGAACGAAAGTGGGCGCGCTTTTCGGAGAGGCGGCCGTGGTCCGTCGCGGGTTGATTCCGCATTTCCGAACCGTCATCAAGCAAGACGGAGCCCTGCTTGCCAAAGGTCGACTTCTCGGCGTGCAGTTCTCGGTCCTTTTCACCGACAATCTCTATCAGCGTATTGCCGAAAACGCCATTGCCTGCGCCGAAAAGATGCGCAAAGGTCTGGCCTCCAAAGGTTACGAATTGCTCTACGACGCCCCGACGAACCAAGTTTTCGTCGCCCTCGACGAAAAAGACTACGACCTTTTCTGCCGCATCACCACTTTCACCGACTGGGGACATCTCTCTGATGGTCGCCGTGTGATTCGCCTTACCACTTCGTGGGCGACAGCACCTGAAGCCATTGACGCCCTCCTCGCCGACATCGGATAATCCCGACCTCTAACCCTTTTGATTATGAACATTACAGTATATTGCTCCGCACGACGGAAAGCCATCGAAGACTATGGCACCGATGTGACGGAAATCGGAAAATATATCGGTTCGAAAGGCCACACCCTCGTTTACGGCGGAGTTGACTTCGGCTTGATGCATGTAGTAGCCAAAGCGGCTGCCGAGGCAGGGGGCAAAGTGGTCGGCGTTCTTCCTGAACGTCGACGACTCGACGAATGTCCGTTCAACACCGTCACACTCCATGTGCCGAACTTGACAGAACGCAAACAACAGATGATTGAGATGGGCGACTGCTTCCTCATTCTCCCCGGCGGCTACGGCACCCTCGACGAACTTTTCGCCACATTTGCCGAACTCAATTTCAACAACGACCAACGACGTAAAATCGTCATATATAACCCTGACGGAATCTTCAACCACATACTTGGTCAATTAGAAGACATGGGTGAGCACAAATTGTTCGATACTGACCACATGAACCGCATCGTGGTTGCCTGCGATGCCGCAAATTGCATCTCCGCATTAGAACACATATCCAAAGAATACGAAAATGAAGAAAAGTAACGTTTATACACGCACAGGCGATGCCGGACAGACTTCATTAGTCTCGGGCACGCGAGTCGATAAATGCGATTGCCGAATCGATGCCTACGGCACTATCGACGAACTCAACTCCTCGCTCGGAGTAGTATTGTCATTCGAAAGTCAGACATCCGACGAAGCCGCCACCATAATCCGTTTTATACAACATCGGCTTTTTTCGCTCGGCGCATACCTCGCCGACGACCGCAAAATCGAATCGTGCTATGTAACCGCCGACGATATCGCCCGCATCGAGGCCGCCATCGACGAAATCGACGCCCAACTGCCGCCGTTGCGACAATTTTTGCTCCCCGCAGGCTGTCAGGCCGCCGCTGCCGCCCATATGGCTCGCACTATCGCCCGACGTGCCGAAAGACTTATGGTAGGTCTTTCTAAATCGGTGGAAATCAAGCCTGAAGCCTTGAAATTTGTCAATCGGATTTCCGACTTAATGTTTGTCGTTGCCCGTCAATGCAACATAAAAAACGGAGTTGATGAAATATTTTGGTCAAAAGATTGCTAATTTGTAAAATTCGCATTACTTTTGCAGTCCAAATAGAAAACTTAACTTATTTTTATCCTCGAATAACTATGTATTGGACATTAGAACTTGCATCTAAATTAGAGGATGCGCCGTGGCCCGCATCAAAAGAAGAGTTGATAGATTTCGCTATACGTTCAGGCGCTCCTATGGAAGTGATAGAGAACCTTCAGGAAATCGAAGACGAAGGCGAAGACTACGAATGCATTGAAGACATTTGGCCCGACTACCCCTCGAAAGAAGACTTCTTCTTCAACGAAGACGAATATTAGGCGCCAATAATAGTAACGCATTTAGAAATCAGTGGAATAAACAAGTATCTATTTCACTGATTTCTTTATAACATCTTTGTTTTGTTTTTAACAAAATAGGATGTCTAATGAATAAGAATGCCATATTTTGTAACAATGTTGTCAATATTTATAGAAATATTCGTACCTTTGCGGCGTTATATGCCTTATCTCATTTAAACGTTGAGAGGGCACTATAACATGTTCTACTTTTTGAGATGCGTAGTTGATGCTTAGTTTTTTGGCTATTCGTGACGGGCTTAATCGAATTGGTTGTCTTCAATCACACTATTTAGTGAAATGTTTTAGTTTACTCCTCCACACAGCCAAGACGTCTATGGTAACGAATAGAAAAACTGTATAAACATGACACCCCGCATTTCTTTTTATAGTTAATCGATTATTTTAACGAGTCCGATTCGGGTGTTAGTCGGACATTTTTGCAAAAAGATGAAAGAGAGAAATATTAGTATTGACTTCTTAAAATGTATTGCCGCATTGCTAATTACAAATTCTCATATGGGAATATTATATGGCGAATATAGTTTTCTTGCCACTGGCGGAGGCATTGGTGATGCTCTATTTTTTTTCTGTTCGGGTTTTGCCCTGTTAATTAAGCCTATGGATGGCTTTCGCCAATTTCCGAATTGGTATAAACGGCGAATAAACAGAATATACCCAACAATGTTTGCTGTTGCCATCATTGGGGGCCTTTTTTTTAAGACGCATTGGGATATAATTGATATTATTCTCGCAAAACGATATTGGTTTATCCCGTGCATTATGCTTTATTATATAGTAATCTTCTTTGTCGGGTCTTATTTCAAAGACAAAATTCTACCTATAGGCATATTGGTTGCTATTTCTACTGCTGTATGGTTTTATTTCGTCTGCAACATACCTGGATTCAGTATATATGGAGGACATTATATTAGATGGCTATTATTCTTTATGTTTATGTTGTTAGGTGCACAAACGTGTCTTATGTCCAAAGACATCAAAAGCAAACCCATTATTGATATATGTCTGCTATTTATGAGTTTGATTTGTTTTTTTGTGTCATTTATTGTCGGTTTACGGTTTAATGGCTTTGTCTATGTTCAATATCTCAGTTTTATTCCCCTACTATGTGTCACGTTTTTTTTCTATAAAGTTGGGGCGAGCCACTGTGTAGAGCGGTTATACAAGAGTAAAGTCGGCAATTTCTTCATCAGATTTGTCGGAAGTTTGTGTTTAGAGATATATGTGGTACAATATTTCTTTATAACTGACAAGATGAATAGTCTATTCCCATTAAACATCATTATTACGTTTATAATTATTCTCATCGCCGCATATCTCACGAGGTGTTTAGCGAGGTTTATATCCCAAACATTTAAAAGTGCTCCATACGACTGGAGCAAGATAATTGCTTTATATTAAGTATTATGTCTGTCACAACTAATCCCTTTCAACATTGTGTCAAAAGAACTTATTGGACTTATCAGACTTCTTCAACGAAGACGAATATTAAATCCCGAAAGAGTGGCTCAACGCCACTCTTTTTTGTTATACACCTTCTCTCTTGATTTCACAAAATGTGTTACACAAAATGTGTAATCTTACCTTTTTAACCTTTTTTAGTGAAACCATCCTGCAGGCAGATTTCCCTGATTTCGGCATTTTTCATGGGGATGATGTCTTTCACTTCTTTTCCGTAGAGCACACACTGGATAACCCGGCAAAAAAGTCCGTGTGTGATGGCCAGCACCCGGAGTCCGGGGAAGGTGTTTTTCGCATAGTCGATGAAGATTCTGGCTCTTGCCTTGATTTGAGTCATGCTCTCTGCGTCTTCAGGAATCTCTATGCGTGTCTTGCCGTCAGCGATCATGCCCGTGGCGGAGCCCCAACCACGCTCTCGTAGCAGTTTGGTTGTGATGACATCGGGCAGTGAGGG
>JAFZPB010000266.1 GCA_017552595.1 Muribaculaceae bacterium | reverse complement strand
TTCAAATCGTCACCGTCATTTTTCCGCTCTAAAACTCTATATTTAAGTAATTTACAAACATCTTCGCTAATTTTTAGTGGACACTAGTGAAGTTAAAAAGTTAAAACATTAAAACATCAAAACATTATATCTTATGAAAAAGAACATCACCATCAACCTGTGTGGGCGGCTCTTCAACATCGACGAGGATGCCTACGAACTGCTGCAGCACTACATGGACACGCTGCGCAGCTATTTTGCAAAGCAAGCGGGTGGCGACGAAATCGCCGACGACATTGAAATTCGCATCGCCGAGTTGTTCGACGAACTGAAACAGCAGGGCATCGAAGCGATTAACATCGAGCACGTGACGGAAATTATCCACCGAATCGGCAGCCCAGAGGAACTAACCGATTCCGAAAGAACGAATGACGAGAACAACGGCGACGAAGGCCACAAGTACGACTCCTTCCAATCGGCTGCAAAAGGCATATTTAGTAATGTACGCGAGAAGACAAAGGGCAAGCGACTCTATCGCGACCCTATAGACAAGAAACTGATGGGCGTGCTCTCGGGTTTCGCAAATTACTTCGGCGGCGATGTCGTTTGGTGGCGCTTGGGATATACTGGATTGGTGTTGCTATTCTTCACAAGTTCGGCGTATAATTTCCTGTGGTTCATGCGAAATCATTGGCTCTATGTCGATGTTTCTTTATGGGGTGTCGCCCTCGTCGTCGCCTACGTGGTTCTCGCCATTCTCATGCCTGTGGCCGAAACGCCAGAAGACCGTCTGCGCATGAAGGGAAAAGAGGTCAATCCGCAGAATTTGGCGGAAGAATTAGCCCCTCTTTCGTCACACGTGGAGGACGCGAGTGAAAAGTCCTCTGCCAATCAGGAAAGGGAAGCCCCTTCGGAAACGCCGAAATGGGAACCCAATCGTCGTGAATCTTCTGGCTGCGTTTCCACCACATTCGGCTGCATCGGCGGCTTTTTCACGGCCTTGTGGACGGTGATAACGACGCTTTTCCGTTGGTGTATCTATGCTTTCGGGGCATTCATCGCTGTGCTGTGTCTGCTCGGAATCGCAGGACTTGGCGTCATCGCTATAAGTCCAGAAAATACGCTTTTCTCGGCTAATAACGATTATATGCATTCGCCTGAATTTACGGCTATTATGCCCTCATTGATAAAACCTTTTTATATTTTTGTCATCACAGCCATCATCACCCTCGCCATCACTGCCTACGCAATCATCCACAGCCTTTTAAATGAATTCAAGCAGATGCCGCCGATGCCCTATCGACAGCGAATCACTTTGCTCGTGATGTGGATTATTGGTGCCATCGTGGCGATTGTTACCGCAGGTGTTGTAACCCCAAAACTCAATAAAGCAAGTGATTCTTATTTACGACAGAAACACAATGCTTATCTGAAAGAAGACTATTATCACGACGGCATTTACATACAACCCCACGAATGGAAATTCTTGCAAAAACGCGGTTGGCGCATTCTGAACGCTGAGGGTTGCAACGACCGATTCACTGCCTTCGGCGAGTATTATCTGGAAAATCGCCACAACAGCCGCTATCTCGATTGCTACGACGAGCGTCATCAACAGCGTTACCGTGCCGAGCGCACCGACACGCTGATGCCCGGACGCTACAAACTCACTTGTGCGGCACGTGCCAACGGTCGTGGAGCCTTCGTCTATACACTCATCAACGGAAAGAAACAACTCATCGAGATTCCTGCGACGGGCAATGTCGGCGGCACAATCTGGCAAGAGGCTAAGGACGAGGTGGAACGCTTAGATTCGACAGGCATCAAGCCGTCGGAGTTTATGCGCGAAATCGCCCGTGCCAACAATGGCAGAGGCTACGGCTGGAACCGCCTTGAATTTAATCCGATCATCATCACGAAACCCACCGCCGTGAGCTACGGACTGACGAGCGACCCGCAGTTCACTGGCCAGACGTGGCTCGGCCAATATTTCTCAGCCTGCGACTTCATCATCGAGCACATAGAAAAATAGTTTGTTGTAATTTAGTTTGTTAGATACTTCATACACAGGCGGCACTAGTGCGTGAGCATCGGTGCCGTAATAGTACACCCTAAAAAAGAAAATTCCCTGTAAATCGTTGATTTACAGGGAATTTTAGTAGTCGGTAAGGGAATCGAACCCTTATGCCAAGATTGAGAATCTTGTATCCTAACCGTTAGATGAACCGACCATTTCAAAGAGTATGCACTTGGATTTTCGCTGCTTGTCGCCGCAGGGCTGCGGAAGCTGGGGGATTCGAACCCCCGGTACGGTAACCCGCACGGCAGTTTAGCAAACTGCTGGTTTCAGCCACTCACCCAAACTTCCTTTCACGAGTTGAACTTCGTTCACACGCCCGT
>JAFZPB010000265.1 GCA_017552595.1 Muribaculaceae bacterium | reverse complement strand
TGCTTTTACTGATTTCGACGCATGAAATGCCGGGCGGTTGGTGTTGGTGGCAAAGTCGTAAACTTGTTTGCGGGCATACACCATCAACACCAACCGATTCTCTTAAAGAGAAAATCAGTAAAAGTGTTTTAATGGTTATTGTCCTTCTTTATTATTGCGATGTCAATTTTAATCATTGATTCTTAGTGTCTTTGTGTGAGAAAATTCAATAGGAACGAATGTGTTAATTTGTGGTTTATAATATATTTTGATAATTGCCAAATGTGATAATTTGTTTAATTTCCACGCGAAGCGTGCTTTAATAAAGTTGTCAGTGTTGTCCCCTGTTGTATTTGTTGTCTCCCTTCCCCGTCGCGAACCAAAACTCCACCACCACCCAAACTTAGAGCCTTTTTCCGTCGAACATTGGAAATGATGAGAAATTGTCGCAAGTCGATGACAAATTAGTCAAAATGTCGGAAGTTATGGACGATTTTACGGAAATGTTATGCACAAACACTATTTTTGTGTGCAAAAAATTTGGCAATGTCGCAAGGTCGGAGTAATTTCGTCATCGAAATCCAAATTCCTCATTTGTTATGTTACAAGAAAATCTTCTCATCCTCTACGCTAACAGTTTTCGTGACAACTGGAATTCACCGGCATTGACCGACTACACGTCGAAGCAAACGCTCACCTACGGCGACTTCGCCCGCGAAATCGCTCGTTTCCACCATTTTTATCGCTCAATCGGCATCAAGCAGGGCGACAAAATCGCACTCATCGGAAAGAACAATATCAACTGGGTGACCGTTTTTATGTCGACACTCACCTACGGAGCCGTTATCGTGCCTATCCTTCAGGAATTCAACCCGCAGGACGCACAGCATATCATCAACCATTCCGACTCAGTGTTGCTCTTCGCTTCCGACAAACATTGGGAATCGTTCGAACTCGACAAGATGCCGAAAATCCGCGCTGCCATCTCGCTCGACGACCGCCGTTTGCTCTCCGAACGGGAAGATGTTGAGAATTCGGGAGTTATCGACAAGACGCTCCGCAACCTCAACCGTCGTTTCCGTCGCGTCTATCCCAACGGATTCTCGCAGGCCGACATCAAATATCCGTATATCCACCCCGACACCCTTGCCATTATCAACTACACGTCGGGAACTACCGGATTCTCAAAGGGCGTGATGCTCACATTGAACAACATCTGCGGTAACGTAATCTACGGCGGACGTGTTTCCCATCTCCACTATGCCGGTTGTCGCTGCCTGTCGTTCCTTCCCCTTGCCCACGCCTACGGATGCGCTTTCGACCTCCTTTCGCCTTTGGCTGCCGGAAGCCATATTACACTTTTCGGTCGCGTACCGTCGCCCAAACTGTTGCTCAAGGCATTGGCGGAAATAAAGCCCAACCTCGTCATCTGCGTGCCGTTGATTCTTGAGAAGATTTATAAAAAAGAAATCCTTCCGATGATTACGAAGCAGGCAATCCGCTGGACCCTCGCAATTCCATTCATCGACAAGGCACTTTATTACATTATTAATAAGAAACTCGTCGAAGCGTTCGGCGGAGAATTCCAGGAAATCATCGTCGGCGGCGCACCGCTTAACGCCGAAGTCGAAGAATTCCTCCATCGCATCAAATTCCCCTTCACCGTGGGTTATGGCATGACCGAATGCGGTCCGCTTATCAGCCACACTAAGTGGGACGAATTTGTTCCCGGCTCATCGGGTCGCACGCTCAAAGGCATTATGGAGAGCAAAATCGAAAGCCCCGACCCCGAAAACATCCCGGGCGAAATCCTCGTTCGCGGCGAAAACCGCATGATGGGATATTACAAGAACGCCGAAGCCACCGCCGCAGCCATTGACAAAGACGGTTGGCTCCACACCGGCGACATGGGCACACGCTCAGCCGACGGCACCATCTTTATCAAGGGCCGCTACAAGACCATGCTCCTTTCAGCCAACGGACAGAACATCTATCCCGAAGAAATCGAGTCGAAACTCAACAACATGCCATTCGTTCAGGAGAGCCTCGTCGTTGACCGTGGCGGCAAACTTGTGGCTCTCGTCTATCCCGACTACGAAGCCATGGACGCCAACGGACTCGCCGCAGAGCGTCTGCCCGAAATGATGGAACAAGTCCGCAAAGAACTCAACAAGATAGTTGCGCCTTACGAGCAAGTGAGCCGCATCCAACTCATCGCCAACGAGTTCGAAAAGACCCCAAAACGCTCAATCAAGCGTTATCTTTACGCAAATTAATTGTCATCATAGAAACAGCAGAAAACACTTTCTCATAACCAAATATTCTACAAATACGAAGCGGTTTCGAGTCGTGACGACCCGAAACCGCTGCTTTATGGTCAAATTATATTATTTGACTGCGATTTTTTTGCCTGCGTGGATGTAAATGCCGGGGGATAGGCGCAAACCTGCGATGTCGGCATCGGATTTGATTTCGGCAACGCGACGGCCCATAAGGTCGTAAACGCCGTAGTCGGTAATTGCGGGGCTGTCGGCCGTTACGCTTTCGACGCTTCCTTCTCCCCATTGTTCGAGAAGGAACGCCACTTTCTCGGCCATTCTCCGCTTAAATTCGTTTTTCCGTGCTTGGGGGTCGGAACAGCCGTATTCAGGCCAACGAGCGTAATCGGCAACGGCGGCTGATGCGATTTTAGCCACAAATGAGTCGATATAACTGTCGAGCGACGGGTATTTCGTGGCGTAGAACCAATGCCACATGTCGATGAATTTCTCTTGAAAATCGGGGAATTTCCGCAGTTCGCCAATCCATTTCGGCACATTTGTTTCCGTTTCAACGTCGATAAACTGGCGGTTGTCGCGCCAGAGCGTGTTGCCGAAGTCCCACACAGGACCGAAAATCCATTTCGGTTCGGTGCCGATTTCCTTATGCATATAACAACTGCCGTGGAATGCCGCCGCGTTGTCGATGACTTCGTTCATGACGTAGAATCGCGAAAGGGTATCGACGTCGATATAGTTTTGCCATTCTTTCGACGACTTGTCCTCGGTGTGGATGGCATTGTTGATTCGAGTGACATAATCGCGGAGATATTCCGTTTGTTCGGTAGAGCGGTTTTCGGGCGTTTTGGTGACGAAACGGATGATGTGGCCTTCAGTCTCCCAGATTTTCACTTGGTTGAGCCCCCAATAATTGTCGATTTCGATAAGCCAGCCGCCTGTGATTACTTCGGGGTCGGTGGCTTCGTCAGGTTGCTCGACGATGTTCACGCGGTTTTTACCCACGCGGATTTTTTCGGCAATGAAGTATAGCCCGATATAGTCGCCGTTGAGGACGACTTCCACAGGCTTATGTCCGGGAGTCCATTTCATTTCCATCAGGCGGCTGAGTTGGAAGCCTATTTCGTCGCGGAGGAAGCAAAGGTCGTCGTCGGCATGTGCGAGAAGCACCCAATGACGGTTGGCGGGCATACCGAAGATGCTCTGTTTTTCGTTGAATTTGAGCCGATAAGGTTTTTTGTCAAAGTATTCCCACGTGTGGTTGCCGCGACCCTTGATAAGCAGGGGTAGCGGAGCGGCGGCCGACCCGAGACTTTCGTAGCCTTCAAGACCAAGATTGTCGATATAGGCCGTCGCTTCGACATAGGTCTCTTTCGAATCTATGACAGCGCCGCCGGCGGTGTTGATATACATGACGGGCAAAGTGCCTGAATACGAGGCCGCCATCGCTGCAGAGGCGACAACGGCAAAAACCAACAGAGAATATAATCTTTTCATAATCGGCTCAATATTGATTCACTCCACAAAGGTAGTCATTTTCCCCGAAAATGCCACAACTTAAGTAAATGAAAAGTGTAGAGTGACCTTGACATAATTTGCTTAGCGGGAGATGGCGAATTTTCGCGAACGGAGGATGTAGATGCCGCTCGACAGACGGCCTTCGGCACTGAGCGATGAGAGGTTCTCCCCTTCGGAAAGGATGCCAACGAGTCGGCCAGTGATGTCGTAGATGCGGTTGTCGGCAGTGGGCGAGTAGGAGTCGGCGAACGAGTCGGCGGAATCGCCTTCGGTCAGTTCGACTGAGTTGATGCCGTTGCCCCACTGTTGGCGCAGATATTCGGTCTTTTGGCGTATGCGGTTCTTAAATTCGGCTTTCCGTGCGGCGATGTCGCGGTTGCCGTAGGATGGCCAACGGTTATAGTCGGCAACGGCGGCTGCGGAGATTTGGTCGGCGAAAGCGTCGATAAAGGCATCGATAGAGGGATAGTCGGTGCCGAAGAAAGGACGCCAAATTTCCACTACTTTCGATTGGAAACGGCTGAATTTGGCGATTTCGCCTATCCAGTTTTGCCCGTAGGGAGAATTTATGTATATAAATTGGTTGTAGCCGCGGTGGAACGAGTTGCCGAAGTCCCAAACGGGACCGAACACCCATTTTGTATCGTAGCCGATGTCCTTGTGGAGATAGCAACTGCCGTGGAACGATTCGGCGTCGTCCATCACTTCCTGCACGATGTAGTAGCGGGCGAGAGCATCCATATCGACTAGCGATTCCCATTCCGTCGAGTTCTTGTTGGATGCGTAGATGGCTTGGTTGATGGCTTTGACTTGAGCAGTAATATAATTGCGTTGTTCGGTGGAAAGTTCCTCGGGCGTGTGCATAGTGAAACGCATAGTCGCCCCGTTGCCTTCAGTGATGACCACTTGCCCCGCCTCTTCGTAGTTGTCGATTTCAATGAGCCATCCGCCGGTGACGGCATATTCGTCGGTGGCTTCGTCGGGTTGCTCCACGATGTTGACGCGGTTCTTTTCAACGCGGATTTTGTCGGTGATGAAATATAGCCCTATGTAATCGCCGTTGAGAATGACCTCGACAGGTTGCTGTTCTGGCGTGTAGGCCAGTTTTAGAAGTCGGCTAAGTTGGAAACCCACAGTGTTACGGAGAAATCCGAGGTCGTCGTCGGCATGGGCAAGGAGAGTGAAATGCTTGTTCTTTTTCATACCAAGTAGGCCCTGTTTTTCGGTGAATTTCAGGCGATAAGGCTTTTTGTTGAAACCAGTCCACGTGTAGTTGCCGCGCCCTTTGATTTGTAGGGTGACAGGCGCTTCGGCGCTGCCGAGGTTATCATAGCCTTCAAGACCGAGATTGTCGATATGGCACGTGGCGTTGAGATACACTTCGGTCGATGTGATGGCGGCATTGCCCTCGGTATTGATATACATAACAGGCAGCGTGCCAGAGTAGGGGAGGTCGGGGTTGACGGGATTTGACGCCGATTGCCACGAGCCTTGCGCCCAATTGTCGCCCGTATCGGGCACGAAAACCTGACCTGCGGAAAAAGCGTCGGACCGCGTGGCGGTGCGCAGTTCGTTGAGCGTGTGGCTGATGTAGTCCTTGACGGTGTCGAAACTTCGCGAGTCGTCGCCGTCGGGCAGCGAAGTGCAGGCGAAAGTGTAGCGGTATTGGTTGGCAACCTTCTCGGGGAACGTGACGCTCCATCGGTTGGTGCCGTCGATTCGTGTCATCGTGACGATGTGAGTGGCGGCGGGAGAGTTCGTGCCATAGACAAACTTCACATGGTCGTAGCCGGTTTTGGAATTGTCGAAATAGAAAGTGCCGGCAGGGATATCCACAGCCAACGAAGGCAATGCGAAGCAAAGCGCGGCCAATATAATAGTAACAATTCGTGTCATGATAGCAGTATGTTAGTTTCTGCAAAGTTATATAAAAAGGAGCAAAACGGCAACTGTTGGGCGGCCAGTTTGATGAAAATCAGTCAAAAACGGGCGGAAAAGTGAAGTTGCCGACGATTTTTTATGGATTTTTTTGGAGATTAGGCAAAAAGGCAGTAATTTTGCAACGCTTTTCGCGAAACCACGGGCGTTTAGCTCAGCTGGTTCAGAGCATCTGCCTTACAAGCAGAGGGTCGGCGGTTCGAATCCGTCAACGCCCACAAGCATAGGCAAACAAGGTTAAGCGGAAAGCGCACGGGCGTTTAGCTCAGCTGGTTCAGAGCATCTGCCTTACAAGCAGAGGGTCGGCGGTTCGAATCCGTCAACGCCCACAGAAGGAAAACTGCTGAAGTCGCGACAATTTCGATTGCCGCGATTTTTTTTGTTGAGAAAATACGTCAGTATATTACAATTGTTTGGGGAAGCGGGAGGTGGTGACTATCAGGAGGGAGTCGGCGAGGGTTTTGTTCCGTTCTTTTTGACCTGCGTGGGCCTTTGGCGATGCTCCGGTGGATGCTTTGGGTGATGCGCCTGTTGCACCTGACGGTTTGCCGTGGGCCGTTTTTGGTTGGTCGGCGGTTTCGTTCAGTTCGGGATTGGCTATGATGAACATAGCTGAGGTGCCTGGGCGAGACTCTATCATCTTGCGGGCTTCATCGATAGGCATCGCCATGCATGCCGTTGCGAGGGCATCGGCAATCATGCAGTTTTCGGCGATGACGGTTGCCGACAATGTCGTGGTGGTTATGGGCTGACCTGTCAACGGACTAATAATATGGCCTTTGCGCCCGTTTTTGGTCTCACGGAAGTTGCGATAGTTGCCCGACGTCGCAACTCCGCAGTCGGTCAACGCCACTACTGTCATCTGTTCGTGGACAACGGTGTCGATTTCCGCAACAGGAGCGTCAATCTGCACGCGCCACTCCTCTCCGCGGGAGTTTTTGCCTTTGAGCGCCATTTCACCGCCGATTTCCACCATATAGTCGTCGCAGCCGTTACGACTCAGCATTTCGCCGATGAGGTCACAGCCGTAGCCCTTGGTGATGGCGGAGAAATTGAACTCTGTCCGTTCGTGTTTTTTGACGATTTTACCCTCTTTGATTGAACATTCGCGGATACCGACAAGAGCGAGAGCGGAGTCGATTTGCTCCTGCGTAGGGTCGCCGGTGCCGTTTTTATATCCGAAGCCCCAAAGGTTGACGATGGGTGCGACTGTCGGGTCGAACGTGCCTTCACTCATGGCGTTGACTTCTTGCGACGCAAGGAATACGCGATTGATAAGCGAGTCGATTTTGACATCTTCGCCGCGGTTGATGCGACTGATTATCGACGAGTCGGCGAATGGCGACAACGACATCTCAACATCACGCATGACTGTGATAATTGAGTCATCGAGATTCTTCGACGATTTGTAGGTGATGTGGTAAGTCGTGCCCCATGTGGCACCTTCGCAATAACGGTATTCGGCAGGCTCGGTACACGACACAAACTGCATCGCAACGGCCGTAAATAGAGCAAAAAGAGGGATAAATCTTCTCATATCTTAAAAATTTGTCACAAAAATAATAAATTAAACCGAATTTTGCTTAAATTTGTGGGATAGATTTATAATGTTGAATGTTTAACGTTTATAGTTAATCGAATTCCGACGACTGAAAACTGACAAAAATAATATATATCATGAAAGAATCGTATTTATTCCTCGCCGACGGTTTCGAAGAAGTCGAAGCCTTGATGACAGTGGATATTATGCGCCGTGCGGGCATGGATGTGACGACGGTCGCGGTCGACAATTATGAAGTTGTGGTGGGCGCACACGGCGTGCATGTCGTGGCCGACGCTCTTCTCGACGATGTCGACCTCGACGATGCCGACACTCTCGCCAACATCGAATGGATTATTCTTCCAGGCGGAATGCCGGGTTCGTCGAACCTCTCCGAATGCCGTCCGCTCGTAAACGCCCTCATCCGTCACAACGCCGAAGGCGGAAAAATCGCCGCTATCTGCGCAGCCCCCGCCGTGGTGCTGGGCCAACACGGGTTGCTCAAAGGCCGTCGCGCCACTTGCTATCCGGGCTTTGAATGTCCTGGTGCGACTCTCACAGCCGAAAGAGTCACTGTCGACGGTAATATCGTCACGGCAAACGGCCCGTCGTCGGCGTCGAATTTCGCCCTCGAAATCGTGCGTCAGTCGAAAGGCGACGAAGCGGCAATTCAAGTCGCCGCCGGCATGTTGTTTTAAGTTCTCTACCGCGGCATTGTCGCAGAATGAATAGAATGGCTGCACGGTGAAAGTTCTGAAGAAAATCGGCAAGATTTTTTTGAAGACCTTGATGTGGATTTTGATAGTCCTCGTCCTTCTTATCGTGGCCATTTACATTCCCTTTGTCCAAGATGCCCTCGTGCCGGTTGTCCTCGACAAAGTGTCGGAATCGACAGGCATGCAGATATCTGTCGACAAGTTCCGCTTGCGTTTCCCGTTGGATGTCGAAGTTAACGGCGCGTTAGTGGTGGAAGCCACTGGCGACACGATGATTCGCGCCGCCCATGCACGTGTTGACGTTAGCGTCTTCCCGTTGTTCAGCAAGGTGATTGAGGCCAACGACCTTACTGCCCGCGGTGCGTTTTATCGTCTCGGCCAACCCGATTCGACGCTCTATCTCAAGGCCGACGTCGATAGTTTCGACCTCGACAAAGTGTCTGTAGCCCTCGGCGACGGGAAAATCGACGCCAACGAAACCTTCCTTAAAGGCGGTCGCATCGACCTCATCCTCAACCCCGACACCCTCGAACAGCCGAAGGACACCACCGAATCAACGCCGTGGTATATCCGGGCCGCCATGCTCAACGCGCAGGACATCGATTTCCACATGCAGATGATGCCCATCATCGATTCTTTGGCGGCCAAAATTCCCTCGACCGTGATTCGCGGAGCGATTGTTGACACCGGCGCGCACACTGTCAATGTGGGCTCGTTCGAAACCGACAGTCTTTCGGCGACATATCTCACACCCTCCTACGCCTACTTGCGTTCCCACCCGACGAAAACTGACACCAAAGTCGAAGCGGAAGATGACGATGACAGTGAGCCGTGGACCATCAAAGTGGGCAACATCAAAGTCAACAACGCCAATGCCCTCTATGCCGTGCGCGACGCCAAGCCATCGGCGGGCTTTGACCCCGACTACATCAAGGCATCCGACATTTCCTTCGAAGTGGATTCGTTCTATAACCGCTCGTCGGAAGTGGTGGTTCCCATCAAGTCGATGGCGGCGAAAGAGCGTTGCGGCATCGAAATGAACGCATCGGGGCGTTTCGCCATGAACGACGACGGACTGTCGTTTACCAACGGCGACATTTTCACCGCCCACTCCCGCATGAAAGTGGATGCCACGCTCGGCCTTAACGAAAACAAACTTGAAAATATGCCGTTTGTGGTCAATGCCGACGTCAGCATTGGCACAGCCGACCTTCGCATGTTTATGCCCTCAATGTCGCCCACGCTCAACGCTCTGCCAAAGAATACCGACATTCGCATGAACGCCGACGTGGCAGGCACACTCGCGAACATCGACGTAAACGACCTGAATATCAAGATGCCCAACCACGTGGAACTCTCCGCCAAAGGACATCTCGCCAATGCCACCGACCTTGATAAGATTACAGGCAAGTTGAAGATTGACGGCGACATCAAAAACGGTGATTTCATAAAGAAAACTCTGCTTGAAGCCAAACTTGCCAAGCAGGTGAACATTCCGCCTACACGCATCACGGGCGATGTCGAATTCACTAAGGGCGACATCGAAGGCACGCTGAAAGCCGTCAGCGGCGGTGGAGTGCTCGCGCTCGACGCCTTCTACAGCGGGCGTCGCGAGAACTACGACATCGACATGTCGCTCAACCGTTTCCCGATTCGCTCGTTCATGCCCGGACTTGCCGTCAACAACATCACAGGCGACATCAAAGCCTCCGGCCACGGTTTCAACCCGTTCTCGCACTCCACCGACATCGATGCCAACGTCTCGATAAAAAGTGCCGAATACAACGGCCGACACATGGGCAACATCGACATGTGGGCCAACCTTGACCATGGCGACTTCGAAGCGGGAGTCGTTTCGGTCAACCAGGACATCGACCTCGATTTGACCGCCAAAGGCCATATCGGAGAGCATGATGTTTACGACATCGCCGTCAATGGCGACATCCGCAATCTTGACTTGAAGGCGCTGAAACTTTCCGACACTCCCATGCACGGGTCGCTTTCAATTGACGGAACGGCGCATATCGCACTCCGCGACAACGTCTATCAGGCCGATCTCGCCATCGGTTCGATTGACTGGACTCTCGACGACATGAAACTCGAATCGACCAACCTGCGGGCGAACATCGCCACATCCGACACCGCCGTCAGCGCCTTTATCAAAGACGACGGAATCGACCTTGAATTCGTGTCGCACAGCAAATTTGACGACTTCGTCAAACGCATGTCGAAAGCATCCGATTTGGCGATGAAACAAATCGAAACCCGCAAAATCGACGTTGACACCCTCCAACGTGTCTTGCCGAAATTCTCCTTGAAAGCGAAAGCCGAAAACGGGCGGAACATCCTGTCGGGGCCGTTGTCGTACTACGATATCTCCTTCTCGAAAATCGATGCCGACATATCGAACGATAGCCGAATCGACATCGCCGCCGATGCGGAAAGCCTCAAATTCGGCGAAACGCGCTTCGACGCCATTTCGGTCAACGCCCACCAACACTCGAAATATCTCATCTATAACATATCGGTCGACAACGTGCCCGGCAACCTCGACGAGTTTGCCCATATCGACGCCAACGGCTATGTCGCCGACGATGTGATACAGACATTTATTAAGCAACAAAACCGTCAGGGAGAAACGGGCTACAACCTCGGTTTTACCGCCGAAATCGCCGATTCCGTAGCGACAATCAACTTCGCGCCGCTTACGCCCACAATCGCCTACAAGCAATGGACTCTCAACGAAGACAACTTCATCAAATACAACCTCTACACTAACCACATCGACGCAGATTTTGATATGCGGAAGGGCGATTCGTTCATTCGTCTTTTCACCGAACACGAAAAAGCCCATGCCCACGACCATGATGGCGACCACGACCATGACGGCGACGGCATTGAGGACCACCACGGCGCCGACCACCAAGAAGACGTGTGCCTCCAAGCGCAAGGTCTGCAAATCGATGAATGGACATCGTTCTTCCCCGGATTGCCCGCAATGAGCGGTGAGGTTTCCGCCGACATGCGTTTCCGATGGGACAAAAACTCATTATCCGGCGACGGCAACTTGAACATTAAAGATTTCTGCTACGAGCGGCAGCGTGTAGGCACAATCGACACCGATGTCAAACTTTCAACCGACAAATCCGGTGTGATACGTGCTGATGCCGATATCGAAATCGACGGTGCGAAAGTTGTTACCCTCGTCGGTGTTGTCAATGACCCCTCTACCGACAAACCTTTCGACCTCGACCTCTCGATGCTCAGATTCCCGCTTTCGGTTGTCAACCCATTCCTGCCGAATAAAGTGGCGCAACTTTCGGGCGCAATCAACGGCGACCTCTGCATCGCCGGCTCTACCGACTCGCCCGTGCTCAACGGCAAACTCGCGTTCGACTCCGCAGCGGTCAGCCTGCCCTACTTTGGAAGCAAACTGCGGTTCTCCGAAACCGAAATCCCCATCAACAACAGTTTGATAAGTTTCAATAACTATAAAATCAACACATTGAACGACAATCCGTTGATTATCGACGGAACTGTCGACCTCAAGGATGTTTCAAACCCAAAAATCTCATTGAGTGCCGATGGCAAAAACATTCAAATCGTCGGTTCGGAAGCGTCGCGCAACGCCACTGTCTACGGAAAAGCGTTCGTAACCCTCAACGCTAACATATCCGGCGACCTGAACTTCCTCAACGTCAACAGTCAGATAAGCCTTCTCGACAAGTCGAATGTGGTCTATGTCCTGAACGATTACGAAACCACATCGGCATTGGAGAGTAGCGACGTCGTCACATTTATGTCGTTCGACAATCCCGACTCCGTATTGGTCGAACATGAGGTTGTGCAACCCACGTCGATGAATCTCCGAGCGGATATTCGTGTCACGCAAACGGCCCACATCACCGTCGACCTCCTTTCGGGCAACAAGTTGACAATGCAAGGAAACGGCAACCTCGTCTTCAAGATGGACGCCAGCGACGCTATGAGCATGGTGGGCAAATACACCATCGAAAAAGGACGACTGAAATATAAGCCGCCGTTGGTTTCGGAAGTCGATTTCGAACTCGAGCGAGGCAGTTCAATAACGTTTAACGGTGATGTCCTTAACCCCATCCTCGATATTCACGGTACCGAAACGAAAATGATGGGAGTGGCAGGCGAAGGCCATTCCACCAACCGCGCCGAATTCACTATCAAGGCCAACGTCACCAATACCCTCAATGAAATGGGCATCTCATTCGACCTGTCGTCGAAGGAAGCGTCAATCGAGAGCGAATTGCGGTCGATGACCGCCGACCAGCGCACTAATCAGGCGATGAACATGCTCATTTACGGTACCTACACCGGAATGCAGAGCACAATCAACTTCTCCGGCGGCAACAACGCCCTCTACTCATTCCTCTCCGACCAACTCAACAGTTGGGCATCGAACATCAAGTTTATCGACATCTCTTTCGGAATCGACGAATTTCAACGCGATTATGGCGACTACAAACAGTCGGCCGTCAACTATTCCTACAAAGTGTCGAAATCGTTCTTAGACGACCGCGCAAAAGTGGTGGTAGGTGGCAACTACTCCACCGATGTCCGTGCCGACGAAAACTTCTCCCAAAACTTAATATCCGACATATCGGTGGAATACGCCCTTAATAAACGAGGGACGATGCTTGTGCGTGTGTTCCGTCATACCGACAAGGAGAGCATCCTTGAGGGTGAAATCACCCAAACGGGCGCAGGTTTCATCTATCGCCGGCCCATGCGCAGTTTCAAGGACCTCTTCCGATTTATCCGCCGTAAGCCCAAAACAGTCCAGACAAATGACTCCACAACGATTGCTCCGAAATAGTGCCCTGACGATTTTTTCCGTCGTGCTTGCGGTTTTCATCGCGGGCTGCTCCACCACGAAGCGGCTCGGCGACGGCGAAACGCTTTACACCGGTATCAAAGAATTGAAATTAACCTCGCC
>JAFZPB010000264.1 GCA_017552595.1 Muribaculaceae bacterium | reverse complement strand
GAATTTGCCGTCGATTTCGAACACTTCGCGGGCGAGATGCAGCACCTGCTCGGGGTCGTAGTCGCCGAAAGCGTCCTCGGGGTCCGACTCGAATTCAAAAACGTCGCCGATGCCAAGTCCGTGAATCGCTTCGGCAAGAGCAGGCAGCACGCCCGGAGTCAGTCCGAAAATTAACGCTTCGGGTTGGCTTTCTTCGATTTGGTGAACGAGTTTCGCTCCTTTGTCATCTACCTTGTAGAGGTCGTAGGCGAGCGCCACATATTTTCCTTGTTGAATCTTTTCCATTTATCTTATCTTTTTTTGTTTTCAAAATTACTCAAAAATCCGCAATTGACATAATTATCAATCGAAAAATGGTAAAGGCAAAGTCGAAGGGTTGTTGTGTCGCAATTCGCGAGGAGATATGAGTTCGGTGGTAATGTTGGCACTGCGGTTAAGATGTGGTTTAACATGAATTATCATATAATCATCCGCAAAATTATCATAAATAATTAAATTTAAGAGAATTATAAATCATTATGCACAAATCTACTCAAAGGTCAATATTAAACCAAACACATCGTTTTGCGTCAAATAAGTAAAAAAATAGTTTCTATGTATAGATTTATCGTAAATATTTTACTGGTTATATGCTTTTCGCCGGCTCTTTTGTCTCAAAAAATTGAAGTCAAACACTTAGAGCGAATTGGCTATATATCAGAGTCATATTTGTGTGTTGAAGTAACTGAAACCGACACTGTGTGGTCATTAAATCTATATGACAGAGATCTTAAAGAAAAAATGTTGTTGATTATAAAGACATCTGACAACAAGATTCTCAAGTTATCACCAGATAGGCACACAGAACACTATGAAACGGACAGCATAACGACCAGTCCTCTTACAGGGGAACCAATTCGGCATTGCCACACCGAACATTATCTGAGTTACACCATCACCACAACTGCTTTACAGTACCTTGTTGAACATGGAGTGACTAAAATGAGAGTCGGCACCATTACTAACTGGCAGGAAAAAGTATGGAAACGGAACGAATGGGGCAAAAGCCTCGCCAAAGCGTACAAGGAATTGAAGAAGCGAATATCGCCCGACTACGTTCCGCCCAAGAAGCCAACAATCTACGACGGCTTCTGAAACATCAATGGCAACTTGTTGGTTATAACATACAACTCATTTAGTCAATAAACAAAAAATGGTTTCTATGTATAGATTTATCGTAAATATTTTATTGGTTATATGCTTTATCCTTCCTTCGTGGGGCAAGGAGAAAAAGCCAGATCGGGTGTGGCAACACTACCGTGAAATCGTGCTGACAGGGGTTCCCATGGAGCAAATTATGGCCGGTGTGAATGCTTGGGACGATGCCAATGGCTATGATTATGCGTTCCGAGTAGAAACTGCCGACTACGAAAATGGTTTCGCCAATATCAAAGGAGTGTGTTCTTTTGAGTATAATCCCAAGGGCTACTGGTGCCAAGGGTTGCCAGAAGGACGTACCTGTCACGCTTTAGTAACGATGACCGCACGTGATGGCGTGCTCAAAGTGTGGTTCACCAGGTTCTCATTTGGCGACACCGCCCATGGTCTGTTTCATGAGTGCAACGGTGTATCGTATAACTCCGGTCCTATCTGTGTTGACATCCCTCAGTCTCTTAAGGGCATCGACCGCTTCGGTGCAAGACTACTTTACAAGCACGTCAAACCACATATACTCAAATGGATCGACAACACCATGAAGGAGATTGCCGACTATATCGCCAAGCGCCAAGCGACCGACGTAGCCACCCCATTTATGTAACAATGACTTGTGCGTTTCAGAGCGACAGTCGTCCAACCACCTCGAAGAGGTCAAATTTCTTTAACCCCACATTGGCAACTTGTTGACTATGTGGGGTTATGCGACCACTACAAAATACCTACGTCGAAGACGTTGTACAATAATTCCGCCTTATCAATCGTTGACAAAATATGAGTACAGTAAAGTCTCTTTACCACATAGTAATCAACACCAAACGCCGCGAAATGACCATTTCAGAGGCAAACAAACGCTATCTCTATGCTTACTTGTTCGGCATAATCAAGAATTACAACTGTACGCTTATAAGAATGAATGGAATAGCCAACCATATTCATTTATTGATAGATTTATCCGTTGAAATTAGCCTTTCTAATTTTATGAGGGAATTGAAGCGAAGTTCATCGATATGGTTAAAATCGCAAAGAGAATTGTTCCCCACGTTTGACGGTTGGGGAAAAGAATACTACGCTTTTTCCTGTGGCCAATCTCAAGTTGATTCTATAGTGGAATACATAAAAAACCAAGAGACACACCACAATGTTGCGACATTTGAGGACGAGATTGCTAATATGGCCTCAGAGAACCTTTGTGAGTGTTACTTCTACGATTGACTGAGCAGTAAAACGTCTATCGACGTATGGGTGGTCGAGGACAGCATCTATCCCCAGATAGTCGCTTACGCTCCAATCTGGGGTTAAAGATATATAACGTCTTCGACGTTAGAGTCTGAATTAGGCAATGTCACACCGCCACAGCGGTGCAATACGATTACTTATTTGTATTTCACGCAACGGTAAGTGGGATTCACCATTGTGGGATAACAATAGTCGGGGTCGAGGCGCAAGCCGAATATCTCACGGCCTGAGGCGTCGTGTTCGGTAACGAGGCGGTTGTTGTTGTATGTCTCTGTACTCCAACCCCATCCTACGGTGAAACCTCCGTCAAAGAGCATAAAGGCGCCACATGCCTGAGTGAAATAGTCGCCGCCTGGGGAGAGCATGTCGCCTCCGTCTTTCACCACACCCGTCAGCGGGTCGATGATGAGACGAAGTGCCTGCGTGTGTGGCGGGTTATGCCCGTTTCCGTTGTCGAAGATAGTGAGCGTGCCATCGGAGTGCATTCTCACATAATGTTGGCCGTAGAAACACCATTTGTCGGGCAGTTGGTCGCCAGCGATGCGCCAGATGAATTTGCCTCTTTCAGATTCAATCGGATTCATTCGGTCAATCTTCACCACCGAGCATAAATGGCGGAAGGAGCAGAGCAGGTTGCCGTCGGGCAGCACTTGCATCGAATTGAAGTGAACGAGGTCGTAACTGGTGTCGAACAAGGGGCTGCGCCAATCCATCATTTCCGGGTGGTCGGTGCACCACCAGTCAAACACTACCTTGCCGTTATCCACCTCCTGTAAATATGACACGACGCAGTCGTTGCCTTCAAACTCACGGTTGACGTAGGCCGATAGGATATAATGGTCGGGCGTGAAGAAGTAGAAATCGTGACCATCAATCGGCTCGCCTTCGGCAAGGGTGCCGTCGAGGCTCTGAAGGGCCTGGATGGTCTTCACGGGTTTATAGTGGTCGTCGAGCAACACGCGCATTCCTGGGTCATAGCCGGTGAAAGCGCGGTCGGCGTATCTGTCGTCAGGAGCGTGGTAACTATAGTAGATTTTGTTGCCGAAATGGTGCTTTTTAAAGTCCCAATAGCCCAATTCGTCGTAAGTTCCGGCGTGTTCCGTCGGCGCATAACGGTAGAACACAACATTTCCCGAGTTGTCGTACTTCATTATGAGGCGTTTGTAGATAAACGAGAGGTAAAAGTCGCCGTCGATGACCGCTTTACCGCTGGCCTCGATGACAGGAATGTCACCGTTAAGCGTGTTCAAAAACACAGTGCCCTGAACGCCTTCGGATATGTAGTCTATTTCTATCTTCTTGTCTTTGGAAATCTTTTCAATAGGCAGAGACAAGTGCCCTTTTTTAACCTCTTTGCCATCGATTTTGAGCCTTTGAAACTCATCGATGTTTTCTATCGTAATATCGGCGTCAAACTCGGTGTTCAACGTTATCAGATTGACAGGTTCGTGGACCGGAAGCGCGATGTCGTAATGCTCGCCGTTGACGGTGAGGCTCATCTTCTTGTCGGGATTGACTGGATTGTTATCCGAACAAGCCGTGAAGCCGAGGCATGCCCCACACAAAAGCGTAGCCAATACGGTGCTTTTAATGCCTGCGAGTGATTTGAAATAGTTCATAATAAGTACAACAAAATAGAAATTTACAAAAAACACTAATTATCACGAAAGGGCGTGTCAGAATTTTTTGACACGCCCTCATGCGTTAAGTTTCGGAAAGACTATTCAAGAATCGTAACTTTACTTCCTCTTGATGATGTGTTGTCGCTGTATGCAACAAGACAAATGGCATTGATGTTCGTTGACAACTTTTCGCCTTCCTTGAGTTCAAGGTCGGGTGCCTCATATTCTCCTGGATCGAGGATGACGGTTTTCCAGTGACGGTAGGCGGCACCATTCTTCATAACATCGTACATGAAAGGAACCCTAAGGCGTCTATTTGTGCGGTTAATAACCCAAAGGCGGTTGTGTTTGTCCAAACCGAGAGAAAGTTCACCAATTTTCTGGTTAGTAAGTTCAACCCATAGGGTAACGGTAAAGCCGTTCATATAGTGTGTAAGGCCGTCACTAAAGACACCAATCTTGATGGCGTTGCTCGATACGCGGTTGGTGTGGTTGGCTAATTTGTCAGCGTTTGCACTCAAAGCCATACCAATGCATGCCAAAGCAATCAATAATACTTTTTTCATACTCTTAATGTTTAAAGTTAAGGGAATATTAAATATAAAAACTATTCTAAATCAGAAATTTATAAATATCTGCCACAAATGTAGTCAAATTATCATTATCTTGCAAATAAAATGAAGGTTTTTTATGTTTTTGGCATTATTTCCGTCATTTTACAAGATGTCAAAAAAAATCCTCCTCCGCGATGTCCATATGAAAAGGCGATGGCGGAGGAGGATATATCAGGAAAAGAAATGATTACTTAATCAGCACTCGGTGGGCCACATCGTCGATTACAACAATGTAGAGACCTGCCGGAAGCGACAATCCGCGGGCTGCCGACACTTTGCCTGCGAAGGCGGTGCGGCCGTCGACGGAGTAGACATCGACGTGGGCGCGCGGGTTGGCGTTTTCAATCACCATTTCTCCGCGGCGGCAATATGCTATCCATTTGCTCTCGTCGACAACGGGCTCTACCGATGTGGGCTGTACATAGCCTGTAATCGAGATGTCATCGATAAAGAATCGGGCACCAGCGCCGCGTGCAAAACGAACGCGTAAGTCGTTTTCGGCCCTGTTGCCAGTGGATTTCGCAACATTGATAGTTACGTTGTATTCGGTCCAGTCCACGCTTGAGATATCTACACTCCCCGATGTCGGGTCGAGCCATGTGGCCCCGCCATCAGTTGAATACTGCACGTTCAATGTGGTAGCGTTTTCGCTTGCCGACCATTTCCTCGCATAGAACGAAACAACACCGATTCCTTGAGAGAGTTCTTGAGTGACGGTTAATGTCGGCGCCGCCACTTTAGTGCCGAATCGTGGAGCGTATCCTTCACCGCCATGTCCGACATCCGTGTTCCAGAATCCGCCACCGTAAAGTTCCCATGTAAATGCCGAACCGGTGATATTGAGCGTTGCGGTGTACGAGCCGAGTTTGTTGATGTTCGTGGCGATATATTCGCTGTCGAATGTCTCGGTAGCATATTCGTAGGAGGCTTCCGAAGAAACGCCTGCAAGTTCGACGCTGTCGTTGAGATATTCTCCTGATTGAGCCGTAAGAATTGACGTGTATTGTCCCACTGCGCAAGCGCCCATTTTGACGAAAATCGTTTCCTCGTCGGGACTGACGGTTATCGAAGTGCTCCACGTCTCGTTGTCGTCGGAAAGGAGGAACGGAGCGTTGACGCTGATTGTGATGGGATTTTCGATGTATTGGGCGAACATGTCGATGGTTGCCACGGGCGAATCATTGTCGGGCGATGCGACGAATCCGCTCAAATCGTCATCCGACGAGAAGTCAATTTCAGGAATAGCGGCGGATGTCGTAACCGATATTTCGTTCGAAGTCAGGATTGACGAAGCCACAACGTAGGTGTAGGTCGTCGACGGTTGCAGGTCGGTCACGGTGTAGCGTTCTGCTGCGGCACTGACATTGACGGGATAGCCGTCGAGGGCGATGCCGCCTTGCTTGACGGTGAGCGAATATTGTGCCGAAGCGTCATCAACGTTCGACCAAGTCGCCACGAACGTCGTCGCGCCGATTTCGACTGCAGGTCCTGCGGGAAGTCCCGACAACGCGCGTGCCGAGAGTCTGACGGTCGCCGAAGCGGTGCCCGAAGTAAGGGTAAGAGTGCCGGTCGAGGTGCGCTCGGTGGCGGAGAGGAACGAGACGGTCAGTTCGTAGCCGGCCATGGCTTGGGCGGCGGTGATGGTGTTCGTCGAGGCATAGAAGCCCACGCCATTCACCGTGACGGTGACATTTTCGGTCAAGTTAGTCGCCAATACGTTGACGGCAACGTTCTTCGCGCGGTTGATGGCGGCGGTGCCGAAGTCAATCGACGAGCCATCGACAGGCGTGTTGATTTCTGGTTCGGCCACTCCGCCTGGATACCAAGCCGTTCCCACTTTGTTGCCCCAAATGTATTCGGCAAGTTCGGGGTAGTCGATAAACGGGTTGCGGTTGTGCTGGTAGTCGGCATAGATAATCTCGTTGCGGTTAGTTTCCTTTTCGCTGACGGGGTCTTGGCGTGTCCACTTCATCAGCAGATTGACTGCCCACGAGGAGAACGCGGGATAATGGTTGCCGGCGAGCATATCGCTGTCCCACGTGTTGATTTCGTTGTAGTAGCGAGCGGCCATATACAAGTACGACCGTGCGAAGTCGCCTTTATAGACATCGTCAGGCTCGAAAACGGTGCCCGAGTAGCCCTCGAATGTGCAAGCGCCGAGTTTGCCGGCACCTACGTAATTGTTGTGGCTAAGGCGTTCGCCGTTAGCGCATTCGCCGAAGGGGTAGTTCGACCGCTGTCCGTTCACCCTGCCGTCGGTGGGATAGACGTGGAAGGCTTCGGTGTACATCGGCGATGCGTCGCTAAACCAACTTTTCGGGAAAGAGTGCTCGCGGTTGTAACAGTCGCCCACATAGGAGTAAGTGCCGCATTGGTCGGTGCCTGGGGTAAACTCCACATTGGAGTACATGTCCCAAATCTTTCCGTTCGCCTTGACATCGGTGTCGTAGTACATGTCCCACAGCCCTTTGTACGAAACTTGTGTGTGGCCTGAGATTACTGAGCAAAGCGATTGGAGCAGCGCTTCGCCGGTTTTGCCTTCGCACGATTTGTAATAGTTCGTTGGAATCGCTGCGGAGGCGGTGATGACGACAGTCATCGCAACTAAATATGAAAATAGTCGTTTCATGGTGTATACGTTTTGTTTATTTGACCACCACCCTGCGGGCAGTGTCGTTGATTACTACAATATAGAGATTTGTGGGCAAGTCGATTGCGGCGTTGCCTTCGATTTTGCGTGAGTCGGCTTTGCGTCCGTCGACGGAGTAGATTTCAACGCGTCCCTTCGGTGCGTTTTCGATGATGATTTGTCCGCCGCGGGCGTAGGCAATCCAGTCGCCGTCGGTGCGGACTGTTTCGACCTTCGAGTAGGCTTCTACGCTGATGTTGTCGATAAGCCAGCGTTGTCCTGCTGTTTGGAGGAAGCGCAGACGCAGTTTCCCTGCCACGTTCACGCTGACCGACATTTCCTGATAGTCGGTGGTGGTGACATTCACCGATGAGGCGTCCTTCCATGTCGAGCCGCCGTCGGTGGAGTATTGCACCGCTACGGTGGCGTCGGCGTCGCTGCTCCACTTGTGGGCGAAGAACTTGACAGCGCCTGCCCCCGAGTTGATGTCCTCGAGCATCGTCAGCGACGAATTTGCGTTTTTGCCGAAGCGGACGGCCTGTGTCGGGTTTTCGAACTCGTCGAGGCAGCCCTCTTTCGAGTAGATGCCGGCGTTGTTGAATCGCCATTGGCAGCCGTCGCCCTGATACGGGTCGGTGTTCGTGTAGTTGCCGTATCCCGAAGCGTCGGCTTCGAAGTCCTCGAAGAATTCGATTTTCGCGCCGACGGTGCCTTCAAGCATCAGCGATTCGGCTTGATAGCCGTCGATGGTGGCGTTAAGTTCCGATGAGTAGTGGCCGGCGGCTGTGGCGTTGAGGCGCAGGAAGAATTGCTCTTCGTCGGGGCTGATGGTCATCGACGTCGCCCATGAAGCCTTGTCGGTGCTGACTTGGAACGGTTCGCTGACGCTGATGGTAATATCTTCGAAGATGTTTTCGCAGTCGATGTTGATGATGATGGCGTCGCTGGGCTCTTCGGGAGTCGCGGAGATTTCGTCAAGTTCGGCCGATGAACTCATTTCGATGAACGGAATCGGGTCGGCTGTGCGGACGGCCACTTCGTTCGACCGCAACGTGGGCGATTCGACAACGTAAGTGTAGTCGGTCGAAGGCATAAGTTCTTCGACGAGGTCTTTTTCTGCCTCTGCACGCACGTTGACGGGATAGTCGTCGAGCAGTATGCCGCCTTGATAGACGTAGAGTTTATAAATCGTGCCGACGGGGTCGATATTCGTCCAGACTGCCACGAACGAGCGGTCGCTGATTTGGATGGCGGGGCCTGCGGGAAGTCCGTCGAGTGCCGATGCGTGTAGGCTGACGGCGGTGGAGGCTTCGCCCGATGTCAATGTCAGCGAGCCTTCGGCTTCGGTCGCCACTTCGGAGAGATATGTGATAGTGAGGTCGGCGCCGGCGGAGGAGTTGACCGCCGATTTCGCCAATGTCGTTGCCGAAGCGGAGAAGCCTGTGCCCGAAATGCTTACGGTCACGTCTTCTTCAAGCGACACGCCGCGCACGTTGATGGTCTTCGAACGTGCGATATTGACGGCTGTGGTGCCGAGGTCGATTTCCGAACCGTCGATAGGCGTTGAGAACATAGGGTCGCTTCCCGCGCCCTCGTGCCATTCGATGCCCATTCTGTTGCCCCAGATGTATTCGACGAGTTCGGGGTGGTCGATATACGGGTTGCGGTTGAGTTGCTTATCATAGACGGCTTCCTGGCGGCTGAGTTCCTTGTCGCTGACGGGGTCTTGGCGGTGCCATTTAAGCAGCAGGTTGAGTGCCCACGAGGAGAAAGCGGGATAGGAAGTGCCGTTGAGCATGTCGCTGTCCCACGTTTCGATGAGGTTTTTGTAGCATGTCGCCATGTAGAAATATGAGCGTGCGAAGTCGCCCTTATATTCATCTACGGGCTCGAACACTGTGCCGCTGTAACCGGGGAAAGTCGATGTTCCGAGTTTGCCGAGAGCGTTCACGCCGTTGTGCGACGGCAGCGTAGTGCCGTTGGCACATTCTCCGTAGGGATAGTTCGACCGCTGTCCGTTCACCCTGCCGTCGGTGGGATAGACGTGGAAAGCGTCGCTATACATCGGTGTGGCGTCGCCAAACCAACTTTTCGGGAAGGAGTGCTCGCGGTTCCAGCAGTCGCCCACATAGGAGTAGGAGCCGCATTTGTCGCCAGTTACGGAGAACGATGCCGTGGAGTACATGTCCCAGATTATCGATGTGCCCGGGCGTACGTCGGATTTGGCGTATAGGTCGGGCAACCCCGTTTTATAGTTGATGGTGGTGTGGCCGTTGATTTTTTCATACAGCGCTGTCTGCAGTGCTTCGGTCGTTTTCCCTTCGCAGGTGGAGTAATACCCGTCAGGGATGGCGGCGAAGACTGCCGACGATGTGAGTAGGGCGATGGCCAGCCCTATGGCTTTTCTGATACTTGAATGATTCATTTCGTGGTAAATAGATTTTATTTTTGTTTTGTTTTATTTATTTCTTTGGCGTCATTTCACCATCCGCAGAAAACCGTTGGGGATTGGCAGTTCGAAACGCATCTCCTTCCGCGTGATGGGGTGGGCGAAGTGGAGTGTGCGCGCATGGAGGGCAAGTCGATAAATCGGACTCGTTTTGCCGCCGTAGCGTCTGTCGCCCGAAATCGGGCAACCGATTGATGCCATGTGCACGCGGATTTGGTTTTTGCGGCCCGTGTCGAGTTGGACTGTGACGAGAGAATAGCCTTTCGCCGATTTGACGGTCTTATATCGCGTGACGGCGAGTTGGCCCTCCTCTTCGTTGTCGGTGACAAACATCTCGTGTTGACGGTTTTCGGCGAGGAAGTTGCGGATTGTGCCCTCGGGCGGCTCGGGGCGGCCTTCGACGACGCACACGTATTCGCGGCTCAGCACCATATTGTTCCAGTTGTGTTGCATGGCGATTTTCGCCTCCTCCGATTTGGCGAACATCATCAATCCCGACGTGTCGCGGTCAAGGCGATGTACGATGTAGAGCCGGTTGGCGGGGTTGAGCCATTTGAGGTGGTTGCGGAGGATGGAATAGGCGGTTTCGGCGCCGCGGTCGTTGTCGGTAGCCATAGAAAGCAGACCGTACCCTTTGTTGACCACGATGATATGGTCGTCTTCATAGACGATTTTCAAACGTCGGTGGCTGAAAATGCGAAATTCGCGCGTGAGGTTCACCTCTACGAGGCTGCCTGCCGTCACCATGAAGTCAAACTGGCGTGTGGGCACTCCGTTCACCGCCACTTGATTGTGGGTGAGGAATTGCTTGACCACAGTCCGTTTACGGTCGGGCATCGAGGCGAAGAGGAAGTCGAGCAGCGGAGTGTCGGCTTGAGCCACGTGCGATTCTATGTTGTCGGGGCGAAATCCCCTGAGGTTATTGTCTTTTTTTCTTGGCATATTCTACCTTGAGTTCGCTCTGTTTATTGCGTTGATTAACGGCGATTTTGCCCGTCGTGGCAAAACCGTTATCGCTATTCTTCACAAAATTAGGCAAATTTTACCAAATACCGAACTTTTTCCCGAAAAACTTCACTTTCAAACACTTTTTATTTGATGGATTATGAGGAGTAAAATAATGTTTTTAATTTTGTAACGGCTATTACTGTAACGCACGTTACAAAAGCGAAGCGTCAGCGTTTTGCCGTGTCGGAACAGCACAACCTCGTAGTCAAAATTTACCGCATAATTTCAACCTCCTTCAAATTGATATGAGAACAAAGATTTTATTTATCGCCGCGGCATTGTTGTTCGCCTTTTCCATGCCGAGCAATGCGGCATCACGGAAATCGTCTGGAGCAAAGGCCACAACCGCTGTCAAGCAAACCAAGAAGACGCTGCAGAAAGACGGAACTACCGTCAGTTTCGTTCATTACGACGCTCCAGCATATTACAAAGTGGCGAAAAACCTCGCGGGTTTCAGTAGCGGATATTCCGACAATTCCTTCGTCATCGACTGGCCTACGGCTTCGTCGAAAGGCGATGTGACCGCTCTTCAGCAGTGGATTCTCTCCTCTTTCGGCGGCAATCGCAAGTTTAAGACAATCGGGGAGTTCATCAAATTTCGCAACAAATGTGAGTTTACAGCCCGACGTGTGCCGAAAATTCCCGAAAGCGCTGTCGAATCGTGCCTTAGCGACCAAGAAAAAATAACCGCCCAACTTGTCACCGCCGACATCCTGCTCTATGTCGTTGATTACTATGCTTACTCCGGCGGCGGCGTAGGAGCCAGTTTCGTTTACGGTACGGGCTATAACTACTATGATTTGACCAAACAACGCGAACTGAAAACCGCCGATTTGTTCCTGCCTCAAACCGTCGATGTGATTGTCGACAAGTTGAAATCCGACGATGAAATGGATGATATTTGGGAAGAGGTGTGGGAAGAATTCAAGTCCGCGCCGTACGTTCCCGACAACTTCGAATTGACGGCCGACAAGGTGGCTTTCATTTATTCCAAATATGAAATTGCCCCGGGTGCGGCAGGCAACATCAAGGTGGAAGTGCCTTTAGAGCAAGCGATGCCCTATGCCACACCGCTATTGAAAACCATCGTCAAGGCAATGGAAAAATAAACCGCCAACTGCGTGGTTAGCGGTCAATGAGGTCCTCGCTTTTCCCGCATGTCGGAGTAATGCGAGACGCAGTCTCGTACCCATTTTAGCCGTAAAATAGCCTGCGCAATGGCAGGTAAATTTTACAAATTATTCAAATTTTATATATATTTTGGATCACTTGCATAAACTTGTGTCTTCTGATAAACAAAAACAATAAAAAACCTTGGAAGCGCTGCTGGCTCTACGAGCCTATTCCGCGCCATTCGCCCAAGTTCTGTTTATGCGAGCGTAACAGCCCTTGCCCGATGTGGCGGAACAGCCTTCGGCTGACAGAACTTCCAAGCAAAAACATAGAAAAAGCAATGTCGTAAGTCATTATAGCGTTTTTTTGTGTGTGATTTAACGGTATGCTTTGCGCTGTTATAGTATCTTATAACCTAACCTGCGTTGGTTTTTTGTGTTTTTGCTTTTACTGATTTCGACGCATGAAATGCCGGGCGGTTGGTGTTGGTGGCAAATGTCGTAAACTTGTTTGCGGGCATACACCATCAGCACCAACCGATTCTCTTGAAAAGAGAAAATCAGTAAAAGTGTTTTTATTGTTTTTGTGAAAAGAAAACACAGGAATTTGCTTGTGAGCCAATATTATTTATTGATTGCGAATGTGTTAATTTGTGGTTTATAATATATTTTTAATTGCCTAATGTGATAATTTGTTTAATTTACTGCGCTTCGCTGGCCCTTCGGGTTCCCGTTGGTCATTGTCACTTCGTGAGTCCACGCGAAGCGTGTATATATTTTCCGCTAATGCTAATTATGCATTATGAATTAAATTATGCATTGTGCATTAACCATTATCTTCCCATTAGCATCGCTCTGATTTCATCGGGGTTGACGCCGAGGTCGATAGCGCGTCGGGCGTCCTCTTGTGCGTCTTTAAGTTGCCCGCGGATATTATAAAGCATTGCGCGTTGCTTATACAGTTCGCCGTCGTTCGGCGACAGGCGTATAGCCTCGTTGATATCCGACAAAGCCTCGTTTTGGTGGCCTGTGAACATGTAAAAGTTGGAGCGCATCTGATAATAATATGCCGACGGATATTTCTCGATAAGGGCACCGTAAACTTCTGTCGCCTTGTCGAAATTGCCCTCGGCTATGGCGAGTCCAGCCTTTACGTTGTAAGTCCGTTCGTCGTCGGGGGCGATGCGGCCGAGCACATCGGCGTCGTGGCGTGTTTCCGCCAGTTTCCCGAGTCCTATGGCGAGAGTGCCGTGTTTAGCAAGTGCGTCGACATCGGTGGAGTCCACTTCGAGTATTCGGCCGTAATCCTTGTAGGCCTCGTCGATGCGCTTCATCGAGTAGAGCACCATGGCGCGGTTCGACAGCACCTTTACTGATTGGGGGGCTCTTTCCGCCGCGATGTTCAGCACCTCGAGGGCTAGGCTGTCGTTGCCCATGCGGTGGCGGGCCACACCGAGATTCGAAAAGAGCATCGTGTTGAGCGGATTTGCGGGCTCTGCACGCAAGGCGTTGAGCAGGTGGGATTCGGCGGCGGCCCAGTTCTCGCTGTTGAGGGCCTTGTCGGCCTCATCTACTTCACGCATATATAGCGACTCCTCGTCGGCGAATGTCGCCGTCGTGCCGAGCATGGCGGCAACTACGAATAATATCAAACCGAGATAACGCATATTAAAGTTGAAAGATGATAGTTTAAAGTTTAAAGAATTATCGATTGCTCGAAAAAATTATGCATTATGAATTATGCATTATGCATTAAATTAAGCATTAAATAGTAAAAATTTCCTCTTCGAGACTATACGAAAGAAAATCGTTGAACGGCTTCAGCAGGCGGAACAGTTCGGCCACCTTTTCGGGCCAGTCGGCATTGTCGGCGAAGAAAGCCTCGTCGAGGGGAGTCCAGCGGCCATATTCCTTCAGGCGGAGCAGGTCGGCGTGCGGGTGGTCCTTCGGCCAACCTTTAGGCACCGTTTTCAGGCTGTCGCCAATCCAGTCGGGGTAATAGCGGAGCATCTTCGGTTCGGTGATGATTTCCTCGAACTCTTCGATGTTGTTGATGATGGCGTTGCGCAGTTTGCGAAGCATCTGCGCGTCGGGGCACCATATACCGCCGTAGAGGCCCGTCATCTCGTGAGGACCCATGTGGAGATAGTAGCCCGGCATGTGGGCTTTGCGGCCGTAGCGGCTGATAGATGCCGAGAAATAGGTTTTGTATGGCGACTTGTCGGGCGAGAAGCGGATATCGCGGTAGAAGCGGTATGCCACGGCCTTGCCCGTCACGCCCCGCAGTTCGGGCTCCCATTCCGCCATCAATGCCACGAGGCGGTCGAGGTCGGCAAACCAGAGTCGGCGCAGTTCGTCGTACTCTTTTTTGTGTTCTTGAAACCACGGGCGGTTGTTGTTCGCGCCCACTTCACGGAGAAATTGCCAAAGGCGTGGAATATATGACGACATTTTCTTGACAGTTTTATCGGTAATACAATCTATTCTTCGGCAAATTTAGCAAAAAAATTCAACAACGATCAAAAGCCCACTCAATTTGCCACAACTTTTATTTAACACGAATTACACATAAATTAATGGATAATTATATGGAAATTCATGTTAAACACTTTTCCGTCGCGCAACATAATCTGATATTTTTGTTGTTGGGGAATCAAATTCCCCTGCAACTATCATATAGTTCCTTTTTCTGTTTCTTGATACGCTCATATTCCAACCGCGTTTTTGCAGCCATCGGTTCGTTCTTGTTGGCTGAGTAAGCTTGCGCAAGCATATTGTAAGAAGTCTCGCGCCACGGTGCCTTGCGTTGACATTCCTGTGCTTCCAGCAAAGCCTTCTCTGGCTTTTTATACTTCAATGCAAATGCAGCAAGATAGAAATTAAATTTCCAGTTATCTGGATATTGTTTTTTGCCCCATTCAAGTAATTTGAATCCATAGTCAATATCTTCTGGCTCATTCATCCAGCAATGAATCTTTGCCAAGTAGATGACATCCGAAGCCTGCCGTTTCTTTGAATCTTTGACTATTTCTGTAAAGAACTCTAAACTTGACCTTTCCACAATAGGATAGCCATCTTTGGTGTAATTGTCAATCACATAACCATCAACCAAAACCTCTGCTCGAATGCGTTTTAGCATAATGGAGTTGGGATATGCCTCTAGCCAGTTATCACAGAATTTTAATGCCTCTTCAAATTGACTTGTCCACAACATATTTCTTGCAGCATAAAAGGCATTTACCTCGCTTGTGCCTTTTTCTATCTTAGAAATCTCAACTCCATAACTCATTGCATCAGAATATCTCTTCATCTTGAAAAGCAATAGAGATACGTTATACATAGCCGTTTGATAATGAGGATTTATCTCCAATGCCTCGCGATATAGCGATAATGCATCCTTATAGAGACTTATAGCATCAGGGAATTTGACATTCTTCAGCGATTCGGCATAGTTATAGACAACGCTGGCAGCCTCACACAAAGCTTGTACGCTACGACCGAAATCCAATCTTTTCTTAGCAGCATTCATTGCTTCATCAAGACGACCCAGTTGAGTCAAACCGATTGTATAGTTCCCTATCAGGTCTGGATCATTGGGGT
>JAFZPB010000263.1 GCA_017552595.1 Muribaculaceae bacterium | reverse complement strand
GATAGGCTATCAAAATTTCCCTGCGCTGATTGAGCTTTACTGCCTTCTTGACGTAATCCATTGGCGTATTTGCGATAAGTTCCGTCACATCGGCGGCATTGAGTATCGACGCACTTAACCTTGCGCCATGCGTCTTGCCGCGCAGAGTAATGACGGGAACGCCCATATATAACGCCTCGCAAGTTGTCGTTCCGCCCGTGTAGGGGAAAGTGTCAAGCGCAACGTCAATGTCGCCGTATTGTTCAAGATAGTCGGGACTGTATGGGCGCAATTCGACGCGTTCAAACGGGAAACCCATCTTACGGAGCCGTTCGCGAACAATCGCCTTGCCATCGTCGAGACTGCAGATTTTACTTTTGATAATCAGTCGGGAACGCGGCACGCTATCCAGAATCGCACGCCATAGATAAAGTACTTCCTCCGTTACCTTAGCGAAGTTGTTAAAGCTTCCGAACGTCATATAACCATTTTTCAAGACGGGCGCGGCGGGAAGTTCGGGCATATTGCGAATCAAGCCAGGCGCGTAACAAAAACTGCACGGGTCGACGCGTAGGAGTTTTTCGGTAAAATTATTCGATTGAGCTTCGGGCGAACAAATATTATCGGACAGGAAATAATCAACCGCATCAAGTCCAGTCGTCGCCGTGTAGCCGAGTGCGCAGATTTGAATGGGCGCGGGCTTGTAAGCTAGAATCGGGAGGCAACTATCTTGCGAATGCCCAGACAAATCGACAAGAATATCAACTTTGTCATCGTCGATAATTTGGGCAATCGTCGCCGCGTCTTTGCCAATAAGGTCGCGCCAGTTGACTTTGAAACGTTTAAGCTTAGCGGTGACGGCGTCTTTCCTACCCGTTGAATAGCACGTTATAGAAAAGTTTTCGGCGTCGTAACCCTTCAGCAACGGCGGCATGAAATTGGCTAAAGCATGTTCGCGGAAATCGGGCGAAACGTAGCCGATATGAAGTTTCTTATCAGCGTCGAGAGCCTTTGTATCGTGCGCTAAGGGCTTAAGCCGAGCAAAGAAGGCATTGTACTTGCGGGCTAGCTCCTTGGTTTGAGCCGCCGAAACGTCGCGATAGTTACGCATGAATAAATGCTTGGAATAAAGTTCCGCAGCCTGTTCGTCGTCATCGGTCAACGTGCTTGCCTCCAAAAGAGCTTCCGACGCCCGCGCAGGTTCACCCGCTAAATATAACCCGTTCGAGCTCCAACACAACGCCTTGAATAAAATCGAACGCGTGATAAAAATTTTCCTGTCGATTTGTTCTTGGAATTCGTTATCGGCAGAAGTCTTGCGGCGAAGGTTGAAGGCAAATTTATGATTATGTTCGTTAAGCTGTGCACGTAAGTTCTTAAGTTCGGCGTGCGCGTCGTTGATGGCTTTGATGGCATATGGCTCTTTGGGAGTATCAGATCGGGAGTATGCTCCTCGGAAAGAGTCGCAACACCCAGGAAGCCGGATGAAAAAATCCGCAAGGATGACGTACATCCTGCATCACAGCAGAGATTCGATTAGTGTCGGCGCAAAGGGGCACCACGCAAGTCCGCGCGGTATTTTTAACGTCCGTGGCCATTACCGGCATTACAAGAACGGAAACGTAATCTGGATCAATGAGTACCAGAAAGGCACCGGGAAAAAGAAATCCAAGACGTACAAATTAGGAGGAGGAGCGTTAAATGACG
>JAFZPB010000262.1 GCA_017552595.1 Muribaculaceae bacterium | reverse complement strand
GCGATATAATCAGTCTCGGCAGCGGCGCGAGTATTTCGGAAGTCAAAGTTACCGGCAAGGACAAGAAAGATTTGGAGCTTAAAGTCGGCAGCAATAAAATTACAATCGAAGGCGGCGCAGATGAGTCCTTTACATTTATTGATGACGGCGGCGAAAAAACTTTCACCGCGAACGGTTTACTTGTAAACGGCGATTCGGCTTCTCTGACAAGTTCCTTTGCAGGCAATGAATTTAACATGGCTGATTACGAAAATTATAACAGTGTCAATGCGGGCTTGTTGAAGAAAGCATTTAACATTACCGGCGATAACGACGCCAATTCAATCATCGGCGGCAAAGGCAATGATAAATTGTTCGGCGGCTCCGGCAACGATTCACTTTGGGGCGGCAAAGGCAACGACATCCTCACGGGCGGCGACGGCGAAGATAAGTTCATATTCCGCGCAGGCGATGGCATCGATACCATTCTCGATTTCAACAACGGCGACGAGCTGATAATCCAAAATAAATACGGAAAAGATTTGGACTACAAAAAGGCAGTAAGTAAGGCGGTCTTCAACGACGATACCTTGACGCTCTCGGTCAAAGGCGGCGGCAAAGTTATTCTCGCAGGTATCGACGCAAATGACACCATTAAAATTAACGGTAAAGGTCACACTATCAGCGGCAAAACTCTTAAATAATGATTTGAGAGTTAGTAGTCAGTAAACGGGATTTAGGGGACAGAGTAAACAAATTTCTTTGTCCCCTTTTTTCGTTGCCGACTCCTCAATAAAAGATTAAAGTTTGCTTAAAAAAATCATTTTGCACTTGCAAAATCACATCAAATGTTATAAACTTTTTCAAAATATTTTTTCCTATTATTTTCAATATAGTAAAGGAGAGGATTCTTATGGCGAATAACTCGCGAAACAATGTAAGTATTACCGGCACCGATGCAGCTGATGTCGTTAATAACACCGGCAGCAACGCTACAATCACGAGTGGCGCAGGCGATGATTCGATTTACAATTACGCCTACAACGCTTCAATCGACGCAGGTGCCGATAAGGACTATGTCTACAACAGTGGACGTTACGCCAAAATCAACGGCAATGCGGGCGATGACAAGATTTATAACAGTTACAGCGGTGACTATTCGACGATCAACGGCGGCGATGGTAACGATTCTATTTACAGCAGCGACGAAGATAATTCGTCAATCGACGGCGGCGATGGCAATGATACCCTCATGGGTAATTATTACAGCTCAACAATCAACGGCGGCGCGGGCGATGATGTCCTCGTCGGCTATTATTACAACTCGTCAATCAGCGGCGGCGCAGACAACGACAAAATCGATTTGAGCAATGGCGGTTACTATAACACCGTCAACGGCGGCACAGGCGAAGATACAATTTACGCCGACACAATCAATGGCTCTCCTGCTCTGATTGAATACAACGCCGGAGACGGAGATGATGTCCTTTACGGTTTCCGTTCCAATTCCACACTCAGAATCAATGGAACTGTTGACTCTATCGGCTCAAGCGGTTCTGAAGCAGGCTCCGATCTTTATCTTGCAGTCGGACAAAATGTTATCACTTTAAAAAATGCTGTCAGTGCTCGTTTTATTAAGGTTATCACTAATGACGGCGACATTTCTGCTTCATTGGAGCCTTATGCAAGCAAATTCGAGTTATATTCCGGCACACCCGGCAATGATTATATCGAGCTTAACGATTCCAACAATGTCGGAATGAAAGTCGTCACCGATGGCGGCGATGATACGGTAACTGCCTACAGCAACTACAGCCACGACAATTATTTGGATACCGGCGACGGCAACGATTATATCGGCAATAACGGCTACAGCAGTACGATAGACGCAGGAGCCGGCAACGATGAAATTTACGCTTGCTATAATACCCGTTATGACAGTATTGAGGGCGGCGAAGGCAACGATTATATCCAATCCGGTGGTCCTTATTCTACCATTAACGGCGGCGCAGGTAACGATACCATTTACAGCTACGGCGAAAACAGCACAATCTACGGCGGCATAGACAACGATTTTATTATCAATGAGGCAACATCTGCCAAACTCGACGGCGGCGACGGTAACGATTACATTTACAATTACTACTACAGTGACGGCACCACGATAAACGGCGGCGCAGGCGATGATGACATTTACAACGAGGCTGTTAATGTTTCAATCAACGGCGGCGAAGGTAACAATCTTATCGCGCTCGACGGTGATAACAGTACGGTAAGAGTTGCCGACGGCAATGATTCAATCATGCTCGGCTACGACGTTTCGACTCTCAAGGTCGAAGGCTTTAACGCAGGTGACAGAATTGTTTTGGCAGACGTGATTGACGAAATTGAACATAGCGGTAGCAACGTTATAGCAGGTAATGTTACGATTGGCGGCATCAACGAAACAATTACGGCTACAAGCTGGTCTTTTGAAGACAATGTTGCGAGCTACGTCCAAACGGATAATAACAGTGCCGTCTTGTTGAATGACGGAAGAACTATCGTATACGGACAAGGCAGAACAAGCAAAAGCGAAGTTTTGGCTACTGTCAGCGGCATCACCTCGACCGACGGACTTTCCATTGACGTTGAAAATAAAGTTATCACGGTGTCAATCTCTTCACTCAGTCAAGATTTAACGGTAACAGTCAGTGACGGCTACAGGTTGGCATTAGACAAGGACGTTCCCAAACCGACGGAATACGACAGCGCAGGTTGGAGATTCAACGAGAACGAAAAAATTGCCACCTACAAAACTGACTCTACAACAGACGGTTACGTACTTGAAAATAACGAGATAAGCTATCAGTCTGAAGGCGAAGGCGAGACTTTAGTCACTGTTAAAGGCGTTACTTCAATCGACGGACTCAAACTTGAAGGCAATGTTGTTACCGTTTCAGAAACGGCACTCAGCAAAGATTCGGAAGTCACAATCAGCGACGGATATACTTTGGCACTCGGCGAAGTCACTCCGATTGAAAAGATTGAAACCAAAGGTTGGAGACTCGATGACAAAACCGCTTCTTATGTAAACGGCTCGACCACAAAAGGCTATGTCTTGGAGAATAATAAAATCTACTACAAGTCCGAAGGCATGGAGAATACTCTGGTCACAGTCAACGGTGTTGTTTCAACTGAAGGACTCACGATTGACACTGAGGGCAAAGTCGTAAAGGTCAAAGAGTCTTCGCTCAGTAAAGATTTAACGGTAACGGTCAATAACGGCTACACATTGGAATTGGACGGCGTTACCGAAATGACGCCGAAAGAAATCGAATGGAGTTACACCGGCTCGAAAGCCGAAGGAAGAATCGAAGTCGCAAAAGGCGGCAGCGGCTACAGAATCGAGAACAACACCATACGTTACGTCACTGAAGGCACGACAATCGCGTCCGTAATAGTCTACGGTGTGAATACGGGAAAACAAGATGTCGGCATTGAAGTCGATCCCGTGAACAAAGTTGTCACGCTCTCGAAAACAGCTTTAACCGGCGTGAGTGGTCCTGTAAGAGTAAGCAACGGTTATACTCTGAAGTTAGATACCACCTCTGATGACAGAGTTTCCGAACCGATATTCACGGATGCAACCCGTTCGCGTGTCGACAGTAAATTGACTTACACCGATGCCGGAAGAACTGCCGGTTGGAAAATCGAAAATAATAAAGCTGTTTTCTACAGTGCTGTAAACTCGGCAAACATAGAAATAAAAGGCGTCTATTCGGAAGACGGTGTCGAAAGAG
>JAFZPB010000261.1 GCA_017552595.1 Muribaculaceae bacterium | reverse complement strand
ATCGCAGCGTGTTCAGTGCCGCCAACGAGTTCGTGAAATACGTGAAATGCTGTCAGCAGGTCGTCGTCGTGGGCGACCGTACTGGCGGCGGTGCCGGACTGCCCTTCACCTCGGAACTTCCCTGCGGTTGGAGCGTCCGTTTCTCCGCCTGTCCGATGTACGACCGCAACCGCCAGTCCACCGAGTTCGGCATCGCCCCCGACCACCCAGTCGCCCTCTCCGCCGAAGACCAAGCCAAAGACCTTGACACCCTGATCGAATACGCCAGAAAAATGATTTAACCCCTGTGCGATTGACTATAAAAGGTTAAAAAACCTTAATTACAATAGTCTAAAATGCAGAAAATCCCATCATTTCCAATAATTATTCGTAACTTTGCGTCCAAATAGACTCTTAATAAGAAAACAAGGAGGACAAAAAATGAACGTAGGAGACAGCGTATTGATTTCGCCCCAAGTGACGCACAAGAGCGACTGGACGGAAGGCAAGGTAATCGACATTGAGGACAACTCTTTCGTCGGGATGGTGATTTCCGCACAGACACCAAGCGGAGAAATCTTTTTCGACAAGGAATACCTCTTCAAACTCGCCGACTGACCATGTACGCGCTCAGTTTCGACATGAACATCGCCGAACTCAAGGAGCACTACGGCGAAATCTACAACAACGCCTACTACGAGATCCGCAAGGTTCTCACAGGCGACGGATTCGAGTGGATACAGGGCAGCACCTACCTCACGCGGAGCGACAACCTAATCAACTTGACGAAAGCCATCATCGACCTAAGGGCAATCGACTGGTTTCGCCGCTCAGTACGCGACATTCGGGGCTATCGAGTGGAAGAATGGTCGAACTTCACGCAACTCGTAAGAGAATAATAAGTCTTAGAACTTGATAATTAGGGACTTGCAGATTTGCAGTCAAAACTTTTGATGACAAAATTATCAACAACTTAAAAACAATCAATAGAAGGAATAAAATGGCAAGACCCATCAAAGAAACACCCACCCTCTGGGGAGAAGAGGCACGGCTGTTTGAACAGAAAATGCGCCACCCTCAAACCGTCACCTGCGAAGACGTAAGGGAGGCGCACGATGCATATAACAGGGTCATGTCCATCGCAAAATTCGCGTTCTGACAACCATGGCAAACACATACACCCAAATCTATATGCACATTGTTTTCGCCGTCAGCAGGCGCGAGTCGCTCATCTCACGGCAATGGGAAGAGGAGTTGCACGGCTACCTTGCCGGAGCGTGTCGGAACAGGCAGCATTTCGTCCACGCCATCAACGGCACGGCAGACCACGTGCATCTGTTCATCGGGATGCATCCGGCGGATTCCGTCAGCCAGTTGGTGCAGACGTTGAAAGTGCAGTCGTCGCGGTGGATCAACGACCGGTTCATGCATGGGAAGTTCAGTTGGCAGTCGGGTTTCGGTGCGTTTTCGTACAGTCGGTCGTTGGTGGAGCCAGTCGTGAAATACATTGAGAATCAGAAGGAGCACCACAGGCGCATAACGTTCCAAGAGGAATTAGCCGAGATGTTCGAGAAGGCCGGTATAAAATATGTACCCGCGTATATGATGCAAGGATTTGCCGATGCGTCGAAAGATGAATAATAATAATGATGCCATCGGCATCAGACGATTGACGATAAAAGATGCCATCGGCATCAGACAATGGTAGCCAGTTATGCAGGGCAGCCATCGGTTGCCCGAAATGACTGGGAACGATGCCACAACAAAAACGGAAACAATGCCGTAGGTATTGGATGTTTCGTCGCGTACCCAAAGGCACGCTTGATTGTT
>JAFZPB010000260.1 GCA_017552595.1 Muribaculaceae bacterium | reverse complement strand
TCGGCGGACGATTCGATTTGCGACGCCTGGAACACATTGCCGGCCTCGGTTTGGTCGCCTACGGATGTGATGCGGATTGTGGCATTACCTTCGGCTACAGTCGTGCCGCGATATACTCTATTTGTAGGATACGTCGCATCCGCATCGTCTTCAGGATCTGCCGACTTGCTGGTCAATGGCTCGCCTGTCAGGGTGCTTTCATCAATAGTGAGGAAACGTGTTTCAAGAATTTCGCCGTCGGCGGGCACTTCGTCGCCGGATTCTATGATTACGATATCACCAACGACGATGTCGCGGCGCGGAACGGTGCAGTGTTGTCCGTCGCGAATCACCTTGACAGGAATGTCATCGTTGATTTGCGTGAGTTCTTTGAATCGGTTGTTCGCCTTCAGTTCCACCACAAAGCCAATAGTTGTGGCGAGGACAATGGCGATGAAAATGCCGATGGGCTCAAGCAGATAACCAAATTGATGGGTCGTGTAAATTTCATAAAACGCGATTCCCAACGAGAGGAAATTCGCAAAAATCAGAATACGAATAAGCGGGTCGCGGAATTTGTCGGCCAACAGACTCCACCACGAGGGTTGCGGCGGCGGGGTTAAGGTGTTGACGCCGTTGGCCTGGCGACTCTCCTCGACCTGCTTGGTTGTAAGTCCTAAATATTTTAGGCGTTGCTTCATTTTGCGCGGCAAATCGAAGCGATGTTATTTTTTAGCAGCCTCTTTTTCTGCATGAGGCTTAGGATATTTTTTGAACCAACTGCTCACTTTCAGGCGAATCACACCGAACACGGCCTCGCCGAAGATGCCGCCGCTCATCTTGCTTGTGCCTAACACACGATTGACGAAAACGATGGGCACCTCTTTAATGCGGAATCCGCATTTGTAGGTGGTGAATTTCATCTCAATCTGGAAAGCGTAGCCCTTGAAACGGATAGCGTCGAGGTCGAGAGTTTCGAGCACTATGCGGCGATAGCAGGCAAATCCAGCGGTGGTGTCGTGGATAGGCATGCGTGTGATAAAACGCACATACTTAGAGGCATAATACGACATCAAGACGCGCCCCATCGGCCAATTCACCACATTGACACCCGACACATACCGAGAGCCGATAGCCATGTCGGCTCCTTCTGTGGCGCAAGCAGAATAGAGTTTTAGAAGGTCTTCGGGCTTGTGGGAGAAGTCGGCGTCCATTTCGAAAATGTAATCGTACCCGTGGGCTATAGCCCATTTGAAACCGGCGATATAGGCTGTTCCGAGCCCGAGTTTTCCCTCGCGCTCCACAATGTTTATGCGACCTTCGTCAACCGCGGCCATTTTTGCCTTGACGATATCGGCAGTGCCGTCGGGCGAATTGTCGTCGATGATAAGCACGTCGAAATTGTGCTCAAGACCGAGCACGGCATCGATGATGGCCGAGATGTTTTCTTTTTCGTTATACGTCGGGATGATGACGACGCTGTCGGAATGCGGGGTAAATTCTTTGCTCTCCATTGTCATAATAGCCTTTCAATATGCGAAGTTACGATAATTCTCCGATTCCTCAAAACGAAACACCTATTTTTAACCATTTAAATGGATTTGACACGTGGAATTAGTCGAAGAGGGATGGCTGGAGGTCGAGGAGGCGGAATGAAAGGCGATGGTAGGGGGTTAAGTTTTTTTCTTCTTTTCGCCTATGCGAGGCCGTCTCTTTTTTTCTTGTGTATTGTTTGGTTTCTTATATTTCCATCGCCGAAGTGCATCAGAGATTGCTTCGCTAAACTCTTGATAACTGATTTCAGAAATCTTTTTAGCAATTCCTTTAATTGGAATTTTATGACCTCTGACTGCAAAGAATATAAGTGGGTAGATAAATTTTCCTAAATCAGTGCCATAGGCGTAATCCCGCCAAATTTTCACATCACTCTCACTAAATTTTGTTTTGCCAAAAAACTGGGTTTTTTCATGGATTCCAAATATTTGAAGAACTGTGAACATTGCACAAATCGTATTCTCTTCAAACAGCAATTTGAGTGCGCTATCAACATCTAGTTTGTGTTCTTTAAAGTATTTATAGTACTGTTCTTCTGATAAGAAAGTCTTATTTTCAACAAATTCCAGATTTGATGTCAAAGGTCGTGCCGGTTCGTGCCTTTGGGATTCAGAAAAAGAAGCAGATGCATCTACATTTGCGAAACCAACTTGATTGGTGACAGTTGTTGTCATCATATTTTTAGGCTGATAGTTTTCGCCAGATGTCTGTATATCTACAGCGTTTTCGTCTATTCTTATCTCATATAACCCAGAAACACTGGTGTACACATTAGCAACCTGATGGGTTGTGACAAATGTATTTTGTTCAATAAAATCTTTGTTGCCAAAGATGGCTTTCTCGATAACCTCTGAATTGAACAAACCAACAGGCTGACATTTGCGATTGGCTATCCCACAAAGTTTATTTATTTCAATAAGGTTTTCATAACCATAGCTATCGGGGTGCGGAAGCAGAACGAAAAGATAGTCACTAGCTCTACTAATAGCAACATTAAGAATGTTTTTATTATTAAGCATAATTCTATCAGCAGCCGCTTTAATGCCCCTAGGTGGATTAAACACAGCGAGAATGATGTCGCATTGGTCACCTTGAAATCCGTGAATTGTACCTACCAAAATTTCAACATTTACTGGGACGTCAGTCCGTTGCTCAATCATCTTATTGATTAGCTGTGCTTGTGGCGCATAGGGACAAATCACTCCTATACGGACTTTTTCTGCGATTTGTTGTTTTGCTAGGTAAGCACACATCTCAACAGAGAAAATAGCGGAATACACATGAACATTACTGTCTTGGAGTTTTTTTGCTCCATAAATGCTGTCATATCGCTCAACTCTGAACGGGATAAAGTTGACTTGTTTCGCTTTAATATTGCCCGTTGGAAGGTTTCTTGAATCAGCCGATGTCCGTTTGTGCCGAAGTTTTCCTTCGTAACAGTATTCACTATATAATGTACCTATTAACGGCAATGAACGGTATTGAGTACCCAATTTTTCTACGTTAAACTGAATTGGCGATGTTGTAGGATTCTCAAAATTATCGAGATTCACCATTGTATAAATGTTTTCGCCGACCCATGCATCTTCCTTAACAATCGGAGCTATTTGTAGTGGGTCGCCAGCGATAATTACTTTGGTGTTAAGTTTGTAGATGGCATAAACAATCTGTGCCAAAGGAATCATAGAAGCCTCGTCAACAATGATGAAATCCCACTCAATATCTCGCAACGACATTTTGTTGGGAGATTGAGTAAATCCATCGTAAGGAAGACGTGCTATTGTTGAAACGATGCAGCACTTATTTTGCTCATACAATTCGCTTGCTCGGTCTATCAGCGCACCGTTGTTTTCAATAAATTCTTCACCGGTAGCGACAAAACGGCCTAGCCAATCATGTCCGTCAATTGAGGTTTCAATCAACTTTCGGGTTAGTACGTCACAAGCTTTATTTGTTGGAGCTAATACCAATATTCGGCAATTGTCCAACTCCATTTTATGCCGAATAATCTCTGCAAGTCGAGTTGTCTTACCTGTTCCTGGAGGGCCAAAGACAAAGCTTAGGTTGTCTGTCAAACCGTCCCTAAAATTGAAGTCCGATTCATAAGGTAGGTTCTCAAATTCATTCTTCAATTTGTGCATGATTTCAACAGGACTATTGACATCAATCGCTGCCTTAGTGCAACGTGTCCAATCAATCTTGTCAATGTTTTCTACATCGCTTGCCTTTGCCTTGACGCGCAAGGTAAAGTCTTTCACGTTGGCAACTTCAAAGTCGAATGTAATATCATCTCTGTTGAAGAATGTGAACGTCACAGCGAAACCGCCAAGATCCTCGATCCAAATTGGAATATTCCGAGAGGGATTGGTTAACTGATATATTCTGTCTGAACCAACTTCTTTCTTGAAACGCTCGAATGTGATTTTAATGCCGTTTCTATTACCTGTCGGCTCTGAAGAGTTGTATTCCAGTTCCAGTAATGTGGTAAACCAGACCTTAGAGTATTTTTCTAAATCTTCAACTTGCGCACGCTTGTTTTCTTCTTCAATACGGCGGTTAGCTTCATCAGCAAGTTTTTGCGTAATATCGCTAACCCTTTCATCTTGGCTTCGTTCCACCCTTGGCGTGCGGTCAGGATATTGACTTGAAGATGATGACATTTCGTCCAAATTCGTCTTGCGTTGATTGGAGTGAAGCGGGTCACGGCTGACTTCATGCTCAGTTGCACCCGGTTTAGATGACGGCTGACGTGAAGCTTCTATTTGTGCTTTCTCCGCTTGTTCTTGTTTCCATTTTATAAATTCATCCACATCTTCAGCAGTCGATATGCCTTTTCTTTCGAGGTAGGCTCCAAGTTCCTGTTGCCTTTGTTGAGTCTCTGAACCACCAAGTTCTAATATTGATTTCTCATCACATTTTATATCAAATAGTTTAAATAACTCGTCGTCTTTTTTATAGCCTTGAAAGAGTAAATCCTCTTGAGAAACATTCTTTGGATAACAGAGTTCTCCAGACTTGTTGAAAAGCCACTTGTTGTTTGTTAGTAATTCAAACAAAGTTGACTCAAAAGATACCGAATACCAGTAGTAGTAATGATATTCGTATTTGCCTCGAATATAATTAGATATATTACGATTGCATAAAAATTCCCAAAGAAAAAGTGAGTTTTTAATAGTTACATTGTTATTTAATAAACATTCTAATCCATCTATTTCGTAATCCCACACGTTATATCCTTTTGTACTATAATATGATTTCCCAATTTGTTTTGTGCTTAGATTATCGCTGAGAGAATTAGTTTGGTAAACATTTTCGATAATGCGTGGAATTTCATTAACACCTAAACGAAGAAATAAATTCTCAATATCACCTTTAGATATGCCTTTGTTGTTGTCTAAGTAGAAATCATAGTCAACAAAAGTTGCTTTATCATTGTTTTTAAAGAACTCCTTAAGATTGTCATTTATTAGATATACTTCATTAACATGGTGTAAATATCCATCAATACCAACTATGTGATAATCTTTAAATAGGGTTTGCTCTATTTCTTCAAGTTGTCCTTTGTACTGGCTGTCGTTAAAAATATCGATAATAGAAAGAAGGTCGTTTATAAGGACATCGTTATCTATACTAATACTCTCACCTCTATATTTTTCAAGGATTTGCTCTCTTACAAAATCAACAACATCTGGACGCTTAATTCCTAGTTGAGTGTAGAAAGATTTGACATCATTTTCATCAATATCGTAATAGATTTTATTAATGAAATTGTAATTAAATGACACATCGTTAAATGGTAAAAAAAGGTTTGGAAGCTCTGTGTTCCCCTCTTTTTTATATGCAGCAACCCACTCGTTATTCTGGGTGAGAAAAATGGGTGCGTATCGAAAAGGCAAAGATGCCATCCCGCCTTGGTCCCTTTTATTCCAAAGATTCCTCGCGTCATGAAAAAGATATTTGTAGAATCGTAAGACCCATTCAGGTTCTTGCTTTCCCATAAACACAGGGGTTATGTTCTCTGCTATATCGCATGGGTTAAATGGTTCTATCTCAAGATGCTGTTCAAGAAAATATCGAATATCATCATTATCCTTAATTTGTAAAAGTTCAAGAGAGTCTTGCCCTTTAAGCTGTCTAAGCTGTTGGGTGTTTAATATGGGCTTTAATTTTGATGTGCCAAAAAAACATGCTTCGGTAGAAAGAGAAAAACCTTTTGATACAGTATATAATAATGGCTCTTTTTCAGCTAACTCTTTGAAAGCGTCTAAAAAATGGGAATGACTTGTTAATTCACCCCAATCATCTAATTCATATGGAACCTCACAAGGAACAATTTTATATATGTTCTCATTAATAAGAGGCTTTTCCTTTCGGTAATCTCTTAATAATACTAGAGCATCAGCAGCAAGTTCAGAAATTTCCTCAACTAATTTTACGTTGATTGGGTCTTCGTTGATATTCTGTCGGTTGTTGGTTAACAAAAATGGAGCATGGGAAATAAAACAAAGATTGAATGATTCTTTCGTTGGGAAGAAACAATAGATGTCTCTTTTCGTCTTGGTGTTAATTATCCATTTTTCTGTAAGATAGTAGCCAACGGCTATTTCATGCTTTTGCTTTTTCGAGATTTCTATGTCCCTGCGAAAAAGGAATACAATCTCTTTAATATCAATATCTTTAATATGAATGATGTCAAGTTTGATGTCATCAATAGAATTGCTTTGCTCAATATGCTTTTCAAAAGTATATTCAGCGTTGGCAATTTCGTCAATATATTGGACTATCTCCAAATGATTGAGAAACAATGTGGGCGATTTAAGAGATTTCAGTTTGTTAGAAATTTCTTTGACAGAAATACTCTTGTCAAAGAATGGCAGCACGAACAATGTTTCGCCTGGTTGTCGTAATGGGCAATCTTCTTCAAGAAGAATGGGCACCATACGATTTTCTATGGCAAACCAAAAACGGTCATCGTAAATTTCGGGGCGTTTAGTATAAATATAAACTGATTTGAATCCTAAACCGAATTTGCCAATTTTGTTCGTTTCATTCTCTTTGGTTGAATGATAGGCAGTGATGGCGTTAATATCACCATAAGGGTTGGGAGCAACATTCCCTTTTGGCTCATCGGTGATAGTAAACTGTCTGCCATTATGTTTGAAAATTAACTCATTGCCTCTCAAATAAAATGTGGCTTCTGTTGCTTCAGCATCATCAGCGTTTTGCAAAAGTTCATAAACGAAATGAGCAGGGTCGGGGTAAATATCTGACGTGCCTCTTGCTAGCCCTTTCATGCTGAAATCGTTGAGAACTTCGGACTGATTAAGACGTTTCGCACGAAGTTGCTCAAATAATTGTTTGTCTTTCTCGGTAAGTTTGCTCATAATATGTTTAGTGTTGGCAATAAAGGACCTTTTATGATTATTTAGTCGAAGAGGGATGGCTGGAGGTCGAGGAGGCGGAATGTGTGGCGGTGGTAGGGGGTGGGACCGAATTGCGCGATGGCTTGGCGATGGGCTTTTGTCGGATATCCTTTGTTGATGTCCCAACCGTAGGCGGGATATTCCTGGTGGATTTGTTTCATAAATTCGTCGCGATGGGTTTTTGCGAGAATTGATGCCGCGGCGATGTTGGCGAAACGGCCGTCGCCCTTGACAAAGGTTTGCCAAGGAATATCGTTATAGTCGGAGAATTTGTTGCCGTCGACGATGATCGCTCCGGGGCGTACCTGCAATTGGTCGAGGGCACGGTGCATGGCGAGGATAGAAGCCCTCAGGATGTTGATTTTATCGATTTCTTGTGCCGAGACGATGCCAACTGCCCAAGCAACTGCCTCTTGCTCGATAATGGGACGGAGTTTGTCGCGTCGCGCTTCGGTAAGTTGTTTGGAGTCGTTGAGGAGCGGATGGTGGAAGTCGTCGGGAAGGATTACTGCGGCGGCATATACGGGCCCCGCTAAACAACCGCGGCCGGCTTCATCGCAGCCGGCCTCGTTTCGAGCGGTTATGTAGCATGTCGGAAGCATGTAAAGTTTAAAGAGGAGAGTAAAGAGAGGGGTAACCTTTCAAATATAAACTTTATTCTAATCTTCCTTCATGTTGTGGAAGACGTTTTGGACGTCTTCGTCTTCTTCGAATTTCTCGATGAGTTTTTCGATTTTTTCGCGTTGTTCGGGAGTGACTTCCTTGACATCGTTGGGGATGCGTTCGAATTCGGCGGAAATGAGTTCGAAACCGTTTTCTTCGAGATAGCGTTGGATGTTGGAGAACTCTTCGAAAGCGCCATAGAGGATGATTTCGTCCTGTTCGGTCTCTTCGTTGTAGTCCTGTTCGATTTCGTCAACTCCGTAGTCGATAAGTTCGAGTTCGAGGTCTTCGAGATCAACGCCTTCTTTCGGTTTGATTTTGAACACGCTCTTGTGGTCGAAAAGGAACGACAATGAACCCGTTGTGCCGAGGTTTCCGCCGAATTTGTTGAAATACGAGCGGACGTTTGCCACTGTGCGGGTGTTGTTGTCGGTGGCGGTTTCGACTACGATGGCGATACCGTAAGGGCCATAGCCTTCGTAAACGATTTCCTTGTAGTCGCCTGCGTCCTTGTCGGTGGCCTTTTTGATGGCGCGTTCCACATTATCCTTAGGCATATTTGCGGCTTTGGCGTTCTGCATAAGGGCACGGAGACGCGGGTTTCCGTCGGGGTCAGGGCCGCCGGCCTTAGCCGCGATAGTGATTTCTTTACCGAGTTTGGTGAATGTGCGGGCCATATTGCCCCAGCGTTTCAGTTTTCGCGCTTTGCGATATTCAAATGCTCTTCCCATAGGGTCAGTTGTTTGTATTGTTTGTAATTAGTTGTTATTAACGGAGTTTGGCGTCGAGTTGACGTTCGAGGTTTGCGATGATTTTGTTCATGACGGCCTCGATTTGTTTGTCTTGTAGTGTCCGTTCGTCGTCTTGAAGCACGAGCGCTACGGCATAGGATTTCTTGCCTGCGGGGAGGTTTTGGCCTTCATAAACGTCGAAAAGGGTGACGCTGCGCAGGAGATGACGTTCGCTTTGACGGATAACGTTTTCCACTTGTTCCATCGTGACCGACGAATCGATAAGGAGAGCGAGGTCGCGGTTGACGGGGTGGGTGCGCGGCAAGTCGTAGAAGGTGATGGTCTTCTTCGAAGCGAGACGCACGAGTGCGTTCCAGTCGAGTTCGGCGAAGAAAACTTCTTGTTTGACATCGACGCGACGTGCGATATCGCGGGCGACGATTCCGAATTCTCCGAGGTGTTTGCCCGAGCGGGTGTCGATAGCGACGGCTTTCGAGAAGATGTCGGTGGATATAGTTGTGTATTTGAGTTCTTTGCCTTCTATGCCGAGGCGGCTGAAGATGTTTTCGACAACGGCCTTGAGGTCGAATACGGTGGCGGCTTCGGTGGCACGAGCCCAGTTGCCCATGCGGATGTTGCCCGTGAGGAGTACGGCTAGGTTGGATTTCTCGCTGAAGGGGGCGAGGGGCGCGTCGGCCGTAGATTCGGCTTCAGGATTGGCGAAATATACGTTTCCGAACTCGTACATCATCAAGTCGGGATTCTTACGATTGATGTTGTAGGCTATGGATTCCAGCCCGCCGAAAAGGAGCGTTTGTCGCATCACGGAAAGGTCGGAGCTCAGCGGATTGAGCAGTCGCACACATTTTTCCGGTGCGAAGGTTGTGAGACCTTCGTAGTAGCGTTCGGCAGTCAGCGAGTTGTTGAGGATTTCGTGGAATCCTGCGGCTGTCAGTTGCTCAGAAATCGTTCGACAGAGGTCGTGGGCGAGGTCGGTCGCGCCTTTGTAGGAAAGGCTTGAGTGGACCGTCGAGGAAACTTCCACGTTGTTGTAGCCGTAGATTCGGAGGATGTCTTCGACAACGTCGCAGGGGCGCTGCACATCGACGCGGTATGTCGGCACTTTGAGGTCGATTTTGCCGTCGTGGTGTCCTGTGATTTTGATTTCGAGAGAATCAAGGATGTCATCTACAACTTCCGGCTCAATCTCTTTGCCAATCAGACGGTTGATATAGTCGTAGGAGAGTGTGACTGGATAGGGATTGACGGGTTCGGGATATATATCGACGATGTCGCCGCAGATTTCGCCTCCAGCAAGTTCCTTGACGAGGAGAGCGGCGGCTTTGAGGGCGTAGATGGTGTTGTTGGGGTCGACGCCGCGCTCGAAGCGGAACGACGAGTCGGTGGAAAGACCGTGACGGCGAGCGGTTTTACGTACTGAAGTGGCGTTGAAGCAAGCGGCTTCGAGGAAAATGTCTGTGGTGGCTTCGGTTGTCCCGGAGTCAAGGCCGCCGAACACGCCTGCGATACACATCGGTTCTTCGGCATTGCAAATCATCAGGTCGCGGGCGTCGAGTTTGCGTTCCACACCATCGAGAGTTGTGAACGGAGTGCCTTCAGGACAAGTGCGTACCACGATTTGACCGCCTTTAACTTTTGCCAAGTCGAAGCAATGGAGCGGCTGGCAGTAAGCGAAGAGAATATAGTTGGTGATATCGACTATATTGTTGATAGGGCGTTGTCCGATGGCTGTCAGGCGTTCTTTGAGCCATTTCGGCGATTCTTTTACGGTGACGTTTCGGATAGTCAATCCGGCATAACGGGTGCAGGCTTCGGGATTGTCAACACGTACGGGCGTTGCGCCGTCGGTGCGGTCGGGACGGAAAGCGTCGACCGACGGGCGACGGAGCGTTGTGGCGATGCCGTTGCGACGCATCCATGCCGCCAAGTCGCGGGCGACACCATAGTGGCTACCAGCGTCGATGCGGTTGGGCGTGAGGTCAACTTCGATTGCGAAGTCGGATGAAAGTCCGTAATATTCAGCGGCAGGAGTGCCGGGCTTGACATCGTCGGAGATGACGATAATGCCGTCGTGCGATGTGCCTACACCGATTTCGTCTTCGGCGCAAATCATGCCGAGCGATTCCACGCCGCGGATTTTCGAGCGTTTGATTTGGAACGACTCGTCGCCCGAGTAGAGCGTAGTGCCGACGGTGGCGACAACTACGGTCTGTCCGGCAGCCACGTTGGGAGCGCCGCAGACGATTTGTGTGGGCTGTCCGTCGCCTAAATCAACGGTCGTGATGTGAAGATGGTCGGAATTGGGGTGTTCTTCGCAAGTGAGGACTTTGCCTATTACGATGCCGCGGAGACCGCCGCGAATTGATTCAACTTCTTCGACTCCGCCAGTTTCAAGGCCAATCGACGTCAAAGCGTCGGCGGCTTCTTGTGGAGTGAGCGGCAGGTCGATGTACTCTTTAAGCCATTTATATGATACGTTCATAAATCTATGAGATGATAATTTCAGTTTTCGATGTCGCACCGATGCCGTTAGTCGGCGACGGGCGCTACAACTTGCAAAGATACTAAATTTTGTGCTATTATCCATTGCCGCCCGCCAAAAAAATGAAAAAAATGCCCAATGAGCGGGTTTTGTGAAGATTTTGACGCTTTTTGCAACGTATTAACAAAAAAAATGGTTAACTTTGTGGTGCGTAGGCTTTGTTTTGCCCATTTTGTCGCCGTGGCGGACAGCATTTTGGCGATGGATTGTGGACCGACAAGGCCCGTTGACATTACTTCCTGAACTTAAATTAACATGATGAGAAAGTTGATTTTAAGCGTTTTAGTTGCGCTTTCAGCAGTGTTGCCGGCAACAGCGGCAACGAACATTATCGGGACAATACCCTCAACATCAACCGTTGACAGATTGTACTATTTCATCCGTCAACATAATTCGTCGTTCGACCGCGAGATTGCCGTTCAGTTCCTCGCCGTGGGGCAGGTGTATGGCGTTCGCGGCGACATCGCCATTTGCCAATCGATTCTCGAAACGGGTTGGTTTAAATTCGACGACGGCACCGCCGTAACCCCCGACCAGCATAACTATTGCGGTTTGGGCGTGACCTACACCGGTGCTACGGGATGCTCGTTTCCGACTATCAAGGACGGTGTGACCGCCCAAATCCAACACCTTTACGCTTATGCCTGCACATCGCCCCTGCCTGCGGGTGAAACGCTTATCGACCCGCGTTTCAACTATGTCAACCGCGGGTGCGCTCCCACATGGGAATCGCTCGGCGACAAATGGTCGTCGGCAAGCAACTACGGCACAAAAATCCTCCAACTCTACGACCAAATGTGTGCCTACAATGTGCCAACGACATCGTCAATTTCGACCAATCCCACGTCGCTTTCATTGTCGGCAACTACTGGCGGATTGGCAACCCAATCTATCGCCGTTACAGGCTCGAACTTGACGAGTTCGATTACGCTTACCCTCTCGGGAACTAACGCCTCATTGTTCTCGCTTTCGACATCGTCGTTGACAACGGCCGGTGGCTCGGTTTCGGTGGCTTATCGCCCGACAGCGGCCGGCACCCACACAGCCACGCTCACCCTCAAATCAGGCACAGCCACAGCCACCGTGGCGATTACCGGTACTGCCAAGGACCCCGACGTCAATCCCGACTGGTTCACTTTCGACACAGTGATTTATAAACGCAACGATATGATTTCCAGTGCTGACGGTCGGTTTTCGACCGGCTACGGCAAATATATCTATTTCAACGACAAGGCCAATAGCCAAGTTGTCCGTTATGATGACAAAGGCTACCGCACAGTTTATGCCACCGTCGAAGGTCTCGGCACGGGCATTACGTCGGACGATGCCGGCAACTTGCTCGTCAGCACAGGTTTCAGCACAGCCGCTTCTTCGACATCGTGGGTGATTATCAACGCTCAGAATCAATCCCAGACTCCCGTCACGTTTTCGGGTTTTACGGGCGCGCGCCTCGACCAAGTGGGGCGCGTTGTTGGAGATATGACTTCTTCGACAGGCGCGTACGTCTATCTTACACCTAACGGCGCGTCGAAAATTGTGGCAGTGAAGATTGCCAACTCACAGTTCGTTTCGGCTAAAGAATCGCCCGCCACGTCGCTGACATTCAACACGTCGACGATTGCCCAACCGATGTATACCTCCGTTTCGCAGGTCAACGCTCTTTCCAATGCAGGGGCATCGGCATATTATCGCCAGCGTAGCGACCGCAACATCTATTCTTGGAGCGGCTCATCATCAAATTCGCTCGGAATGGCTGACGGCGCGACAACTGGCGAGGGTTTCGACGTTTTTACTCTCAACGGCACTAAATATTCCGTAGAGCCCGCTTCGGGAAGTTATCCCTACGGTGACGGATTCGTTATCCGCGACCTGTCGAAAAATCAAATCGTCTATACCAACTCCTGCACCATTTCCCCGTCGTCGCAACGTTTTCAGTCAATCAACGTGCGTCCGAACGCCGACGGTGTTTCGGTCACGATTTATCAGTCGGTGTCGGGCGAAATGATGGCTCAGTACACATTTAAGGACAACCGCGCCACTCCAGTGACTGAGCCGCCGGCCACTCCGACATTCTCTCCCGCGGGCGGCACTTACACTTCGGCACAGACGGTTTCGATTTCGTGCTCGACTTCAGGCGCGACAATCTACTACACGACCAACGGCTCTACGCCCACCACGTCGTCAACGAAATACACTTCGGCAATTACCGTCAGCAGCACTACGACAATAAAGGCCATCGCGGTCAAGGACGGTCAGTCGTCGAGCGTGGCATCGGCAACCTATACCATCAATACTGCAACAGCCCCCGCAGCGCCGACATTCTCGCCCGCAGCCGGCACCTACGCCACGGCACAGACAGTTTCGATTTCGTGTGCTACATCAGGTGCGACAATATATTACACTGCAAACGGCTCGACTCCGACCACCTCGTCGGCAAAATACACCGTGCCTATCAGCGTTTCGTCGTCGATGACTCTCAAGGCCATTGCAGTCAAGAATGGAGTAAGTTCGGCAGTGTCTACGGCTGCATACGTTATCGACCCGTCGATAGCGGAAACTGTCGAGAGTCCGACATTCTCGCCCGCAGCCGGTACCTACGCAACGGCACAGACAGTTTCGATTTCGTGCGCTACATCAGGTGCGACAATATATTACACCGCAAACGGCTCGACTCCGACCACCTCGTCGGCAAAATACACCGTGCCTATCAGCGTTTCGTCGTCGATGACTCTCAAGGCCATTGCAGTCAAGAATGGAGTAAGTTCGGCAGTGTCTACGGCGGCGTATGTTATTGACCCGTCGATAGCGGAAACCGTCGAGAAGCCGACTATTTCGCCTGCAGGCGGCGTCTTTTCCGAAGGGCAGACTGTAGTGGTTACTCTCGCATGTGCAACTTCCGGCGCAACGATTTATTATACCGCCAACGGTTCGACACCAACGGCTTCGTCGGCACGCTACACTGTTCCGATGACGATTACGTCGAATATGACCATTAAGGCGGTTGCCATCAAGAACGGCAAGTCGTCGGAAGTGGCTTCAGCGCAATTCGTCTTCACGAATGCCGTTGAAGGTGTTGATGCCGATGATGCCGACGTGGTCAACACCGACTATTTCTCGCTCGACGGTGTTCGCCTGACAGCGCCATTGGCCGGTCAACCTTGTATCAAAGTGGCAACTCTCGCCGACGGCTCTTTGCGCGTGGCGAAGGTCGTCATCCGATAATATACCCTCTCACGCCCGGGACGGTCGATTGCGATTTGTCCCGTGCGTTTTTTTCTTGCCTTAAAATCAAAATTGCTTATAATGAAAAAGTTAGTTGTTGCTTTAATCGCTTCGTTAATGACGACAGCCAGTTTGTTTGCCGCCACTAAAATTATCGGGTCAATCCCATCGACATCGACTGTCGACAGACTTTATTATTTTATCAAACAAAACAACGCTTCGTTCGACCGCGAGATTGCCGTTCAGTTTCTCGCTGTCGGGAAGGTTTACGGGGTTCGCGGCGATATCGCCATTTGCCAGTCGATTATCGAAACAGGCTGGTTCCGTTTCGACGACGGCACGGCCGTAACCCCTGAGCAGCATAACTATTGTGGCCTTGGCGTCACTTCTACGGGAATGACCGGCAATTCGTTCCCCACGATAAAAGCAGGAGTGACCGCCCAAATCCAGCACCTTTACGCTTATGCCTGCACAAATGATTTGCCGGCAGGCGAAACGCTTATCGACCCGCGTTTCAAATATGTCACCCGAGGATGCGCGCCCACATGGGAATCGCTCGGCGGAAAATGGGCTTCTTCATCCACATACGGCACAAAAATTCTGCAAGTATATAATCAGATGGTGGCTTTCACCGTCCCTACGACTCCAACAATAACTTCGTCGGCCAAATCTCTGTCGTTTTCGGCCGCTCCCGGGTCTTCGGCCAAGCAAACTATAACCGTCACGACCCAAAACCTTACGGACGACATCAAGGCTACGCTTTCAGGTTCAGGAAAATCGTCGTTCTATCTTTCGGTTTCCACACTCACAAAGAGCGGCGGTAAAATCACAATCACATTCAAACCGACAGCCTACGGCACGCAAAAAGCGACATTGACACTTTCATCGACAGGCGCCGAATCGGTGGCAATACCGCTTACGGGAGAAGGATTGCAATATTCGCTGACAAAGGATAAGACGATAGTTTCGGGCCTTATTGCCTCAGCCGACGGCCGTTTCTCCACGGGCTTCGGCGATTACATCTATATGGTCAACAAGGCTAATGGGCAGATAATGTCGTATAGCCGTGACGGCATCACAAGCACCTTTGCCACCGTTGAAGGTGCGGGTACGGGTATTACTTCCGACAATGCCGGCAACCTGCTCGTAAACACCGATTTCAGTTCGGTTGGGTCTTCTACCTCTTGGGTGCTTATCAATGCAAAGACTAAAGAGCAGACACCAATCACTTTTTCGGGGTTCACAGCAGCGCGTGTCGACCAAGTTGGTAAGGTGGTCGGCAATTTGACATCATCGACAGGGGGCTACGTCTATTTGACGCCCAATGGTCAAAATAAAATTATCGCTGTCAAAATAGCCAATTCAAAGTTTGTGTCGGCGACAGCATCGCCTGCCACGTCGCTCACATCTTTCAACACTTCGACCATCGCCCAACCTATGTATACGACTGTCGCCACCGTTGAAGGTTTGACGAATGTGGCCGCGTCGGCTTACTATCGCCAGCGTACCGACCGCAATATATACTCTTGGAGCGGCACGACTCCGAAATCGTTGGGAGCCGCCGACGGTGCAACCAACGGCGAGGGATTCGATGTGTTTAAAATCGACGGCGTGAAATATTCGGTAGAACCGGTTTCGTCGAACACGACATATCCCTACGCCGACGGATTCGTTGTCCGCAACTTGTCGACAAAGGAGATTGTCGCAACGAAGGCCAACACGATTTCTCCATCGTCGCAACGCTTCCAATCGCTTACGGCACGCCTGAACGACGACGGCGTATCGGTGACGATATATCAGACAGTGTCGGGTGAAATGGTTGGCTTCTATACGTTCAAGGACCATGCCGCTACCGTCAAACCGACATTCTCAGTCGCGGCCGGAACGTACAATGCCACTCAAAAAGTTTCACTATACTGCGCCACAAGCGGAGCGTCGATTTATTACACTACCGACGGCACAACGCCTACAGCAGAATCTACGTTATATTCAGGACAAATAACAATCTCCACGACAACGACTCTTAAGGCGATTGCCATAAGCGGCGAAAAGTCATCGCTCGTTGCAACGGCAAAATATGTTATCAACACGCCTCCCGATGCTCCGAAGTTCTCCCTTGCAGCAGGCACTTATCAGTCGGTGCAAACCGTCACAATGACGTGTGCCACAAGCGGGGCATCGATTTATTACACAACTGACGGCTCGACGCCTACTGTGGCTTCAACACTCTACACAGCGCCCATCACCCTCGACAAAACTACTACGCTGAAGGCTGTGGCGGTGAAGAGTACGTTATATTCTTCGGTGACTTCCGCCGCATATACAATTGACCTCCCGAAGGCGCCGGCTTCGCCGTCGGTGAATCCCGGCGGCGGCTCGTTCGCTTCGGCACAGGAAGTGACGATTGAATGCCCGACGGAAGGAGCGGCTATCTATTACACCATCGACGGCACGACGCCAACGACGGCATCGTCGCTATATGTCGGGCCGTTCGTGGTCAGTACTGATGTCTTCGTCAAGGCAATTGCCGTTAAAGACGGTCTGTCGTCGGAAATTGTTTCGGTCCAGTTCCGTTTCATCAACGAAGTGGAAGGCGTAGATGCAGACAATGCCGACGTGGTCAACACCGATTATTTCTCGCTCGACGGTGTTCGCCTGACAGCGCCATTGGCCGGTCAACCTTGCATCAAAGTGGCAACCCTCGCCGACGGCTCTTTGCGCGTGGCGAAGGTCATCGTCCGATAAATTTGGGGGGCACGAAATCGGGGCTTATGCCTGAAAGAAATTGACTGTCCCGTGTCCCACTGTCCCACGGGCGGTACGCTGAATAAATTTTTGACAACTCAAATAATACGACAACAACCTAAATGGCAATGATTTAGGTTGTTGTTTGTTGTGGTGCGTCTATGGTTGTTTTGCGTGGGACGGTGGGACAGTGGGACAGTGGGACAGTCAACCGCCGTCAGGAATTATTTTTTGTTTGTGAGTTTCGATATTCCGACGGTGACATATTGGCGTTGTGATGGAAATAGCGGCTGAACGATGTCTGGTCGGAAAAGCCCAATTCATCCGAAATCTGTTGAATCGACAAGTCAAGACGATATGCAAGAAGCGTTTTGGCTTTGAGAATAACGAAACTGGAAATCCATTGTGCGGCTGTCGTTCCGGTCTCTTTTTTGATGAGATTGGCGAAATATTTGGGCGTCAGCCGACATTTTTCGGCGTAGAATTTTATTTCGCGTTTTGACGTATAGTTCTCAGTAAGCAGTACATAAAACTTGTCGAAAACATGCTCGGGGCCGGCGTGGTCGACATTTTCGGATTTTGTACGCTCTGTAAACAGGTTGTCGATTATCGATGTGATAAATGAGATTAGACGGATGTATAATATCTTTTTATCCTCCAAATCCACTTTTAGGCACTTTTCAAGAATTCTTATCGCATCGACAATAATGCCGAATTTGTCGGGCTGAAGTTTCAGCGCCGGACGCTTTCGGTATTTCATGAACGATTGCGTCAGATATTTAGCCTTCAATTCAACGAAATAGTCGTAGGAAATATAGATTAACAGCACCCGATAGTTGTCGTCTGTGCCTATCGGTTTTAGCGGGTGGTTGGGCAAAATTACGGCGACTTCGTTTTTGACAAACTTGACAGGGTGGAAATCGTATTCGAATTCCGCCGTTCCGTCGAGGCATAGACATATGACGAGGTTGTTGGTGATGATTGGCTCAACGGCCTCGGGCAAGAAGTGGGTTTCGACCACTTTAAAGTCGTAGTCTTCAGTCGGCGGAGCCTCGGTGCGCTCGTTTTTTAGTTTTTTGCTCATGATTTATGTAAAAATGATGAATTGATGTTGTCATTCCTCAAAAAGGCGACCTTCATCGAAATGGGAATATCCGAGATGGCGGTAGGCAAGGTCGGTGGCTTCACGGCCGCGCGGCGTTCGTTTGATAAAGCCTTCCTTGATGAGATACGGTTCATAGACCTCCTCGATAGTGCCAGGGTCTTCGCCGAGGGCTGTGGCTATTGTCGAAAGTCCGACAGGACCGCCCTTGAACTTGGGGATAATCGTCGTGAGCAGTTTGTTGTCGATTTCGTCGAGGCCGTAGCGGTCGATGTTGAGGGCTTCGAGTGCATAGCGGGTGATGTCGATTTCCACCACGCCATTGCCTTTGACTTGGGCGAAGTCGCGCACACGGCGCAATAGGGCGTTGGCGATTCGTGGCGTGCCGCGGCTGCGGAGGGCGATTTCGGTGGCTGCCTGTGTGGTGCAGCGAACGCCGAGCAATCCTGCCGAGCGAAGGACGATGCCTTGCAGCACTTCATGGTCGTAGTATTCCAGATGGCAGTTGATGCCGAAGCGTGCACGAAGGGGCGAAGTGAGCAATCCGCTGCGGGTGGTGGCGCCGATAAGGGTGAACGGCTCAAGCGACAATTGAACCGAGCGAGCGCCCGGGCCTTTGTCGATGGTTATGTCGATGCGGTAATCTTCCATCGCTGAGTAGAGATATTCCTCTACGACAGGGCTGAGACGGTGGATTTCATCGATGAAAAGCACGTCGTTTTTCTCAAGCGATGTGAGAATGCCGGCAAGGTCGCCGGGCTTGTCGAGCACGGGGCCTGACGTGACCTTGATGTCCACGTCGAGTTCGTTGGCGATAATTCCCGAAAGGGTGGTTTTGCCCAACCCCGGAGGGCCATGGAATAGGGTGTGGTCGAGGGCTTCGCCACGTTGGCGTGCGGCGGCGACGAACACCCGCAGGTTGTCGATAATCTTATCTTGACCTGCGAAGGAGTCGAAATCCATCGGGCGCAACGCCTTTTCTATATCTTTGTCGGTATCGTTTGAGCCTTGTGCGGCGCGAATATCAAAATCGGACATGGGGGAGGAGTTAGGAGTTAGCATTAAGAATTGAGAAGATTTTGTCGATGATCGTCTGCGGGCGTATTCCGTAGAGACAGAACAGGTCCTTTCGTCGGCAGGGCTTGCTGCCATAGACGGAGCAGGGGCGGCAGTCGAGAGCGAGGCCGATGGCGTTATCGTCGGGTTGTCGCCAACCGCCGAAACCGCAATATGGGTGGGTGGCTCCCCAAACGCTTACCACGGGAGTGCCCACGAGCGAGGCGAGGTGCATATTTGCAGAGTCCATCGACACCATTACGTCGAGTTGGCTTTGAATGGCGAGTTCGGTTGCGAGGTCCAAGCCTTTTCCAGCAATCGATACGGCGTTGTCGTATTTCTCTTCCCATTGCGTGAGCACCACCTCTTCCCGTTTCTTGCCGCCAAAGAGGATGATTCGGAAGTTGGGGGTTGATGCAAGGGCGTTGATGACGGTTTCCATCTGGGTGCGGGGATAGACTTTCCCTTCATGGGCGGCGAAGGGCGCAATGCCTATCCATCGTTCACCGTCGCGCTTCGGAGGGATAACGGCGGAGTATTTCGACGGGTCGATTTCAGGCGAAAGATGTTCGAAGTTGTCGCCGACGGCGATGCCGAGGCGTTCGAACACTTCGCGATAGCGGTCGAACCCCGACTTCAACTGCTTCACGGCTTTTGCGGCGTGGCGTGTTAGCGCACGTTTTTCGTTGCGGCCTTTGTTGATTCGGGCTGTTTTTATCCCTCTCAGGCGGCATATTGCGCCAAACAGGTGAGTGCGAATCACAGAGTGGAGGTCGGCGAAGACGTTGAAGTCAGCCTGCTTTCTGACCTCTCTGAAAAGGCGGATAGTGCCGCCGAGGCCTTTGTATTTGTCTTTTTTGATGCCGATGACTTCGAGGTTTGCCGGAGTGTCGATGAAAATCTCCTTTATGCGCTTCGACGTCAGCATTACGAATCGCGTATCGGGATTCTCGCGGGCGGCGCTATAGATGACGGGAATTGTCATCGCCACGTCGCCGAGAGCCGATAATCGGCACACTAACACTGTCTTGCCGGAGCCTCGCATGCGGATTATTTTCCCCCGTAAAGCACGGGGTTGGTTTCGGGGTCGTTATACATTTTCATTTGCCTATACACTTTCATGCGCACGCGGCCTGCGGCGATATCGTCGAGGAGAAAGTCGATGGCTTGTGTGAGGTCGGCGCGTTGCTCGAGAAGCACGTCGAGTTTGGCTTGGCATTTGGCGCGGTGGGCAGGCGAAGCGTCGTCGCGGCCAACTTCCACTCGCATGTGGTAGATTTTCAGTGCGAGAATCGACAGGCGGTCGAGGGCCCATGCCGGACTTTCGGTGTTGATTCGTGCGTCGGGAAGTGGCGTGACGTCGGCATATTTTGAGCGGAAATAAGTGTCGATGTCCTCCACCATGTCGGTGCGAACCTGATTCGAGCGGTCGATGCGGCGTTTCAGTGCGAGAGCGGCGACGGGGTCGATGTTTTCGTCGCGGATAATGTCCTCAAGGTGCCACTGAACGGCGTCGACATAGTTTTTCTCGGCAAGAACGTGTTCGATTGAGCCTTTATCGTAAGGATTGGCGAATGGCGCGTCGATGTTGTCGGCAATGTGATAGTCCGCTGTGGTTTTTGCGAATATATCAAAGCATTTGTTGGCGAATGTCATTTAGTTGTAAATATTAGTTGGAAAATACTTTCTGCGAAAGTACAATATTTTTTTCATTTTTCCTAATCTTTGATTGACTTTGTCGGAATAAGGCGAAAGGGAAATAACGTGGATGCGAGTTTGGGGGAAATCAAAAGCGGACGCCGGCGACGAGGTAGATGTCCTCGATTGAGGTGTGGCAGTTGGTGCCGTAACTGCGATATCCGTGGGCGTCGACACTTGCGTTGATGCCCACATAGAGGCTGCGGTGGTTGTAGGCGGCACCGAGTTTCAACAACGCATTGGCAGAGAACATATAAGGATTGTCCTCGTGGATTATCTGATAAGTTTTTTTCAAGCCTGCGTATGGGATGGCGGTGACGTTGAATAGCCAGTTGTGGGGCAACACCCAGTTATAACCATATCCCGCCATGACACAGTAGTCGTCCTGTTTGATTTTGCCGAAAAGCAGTTGCCACGGCAGGTTTATGATAGTGTATTCGTCAAAATGTTCTTTATCAATATCGAGGTTGAGGTGGTCGTAACTCAGACCGAAAATAAACGAGCCCGCACTTTTTCGCTGATATTCCGTGAAGGAGTACGGGGCGTCTTGCGAATATCGTTTGTAATTCAAGAAGTAGTAGCCCGAAACTTTTAAATTCTTGCGGTTGAAACCTTCAACATCTCGAACAACTTTTTCTCCCTGATAATTACCGAATTTTCTCACCACTACCGGACTGGAGTTCTTCATGTAGTTGAGGTTAAGGGAGAATCGGGCGCAGGAGAAACCAAAGTCGATTTTCTTTGAACGTGATTTTTCGAAAATATCGCCCAAATCGAAGGAATAACTGAAACTCAGTCCCATTACCGACACTTGCACACCTATGTTGGTTGTCATGTTGCTGCGAATGGCAATGTCGGTGTCTTCAAGGCTGTAGCAGAGATAGCTGTCGAACCAGTTGTTGAATTTGAGCATGGCTTTGCAGAATGTCCCTGTCGAAACCACATATTCGGGGTCGTGATAATTGAAGTTGCTGTCGGCCCAAAGGTAGGCTTTATAGCAGAATCGCAGAAATTTAGGATAGCCCATCGTGGGGTCGTCGAAATCCACCTTGCCGTGTTTCATGGCGCGCCACCAATAGCGGTTGTCGCGTGTGGTGTCGTACGGCTCGTTGATTTTGTTTTGAGCACGAGCCCTCAGTCGCTTGAAAAAGGCGAAACTTCCAGTTATGGTGTCGGGGTCAATCCAACCGTCGAAATGCTTGTCGATGCTGTCGGCGGCGACTTGAATGTCGGCGGCTTCCGCAGGGGCGACAATTGTGTCGCCTTCGGCCGTGTCAGCAGAAGCCCACAAAGCCGCAAACGCAATAGCAACGACTGTCAAAAACGCCCTCAAACTGTTATCGACAAAGTGCTTCATAATTACGAATCTGGAATGAGGAGTCGTTTTTGAGCATTCGTGAGTCCGATTATTTTATCGGATTACAATTTTCTTGGTGGTGACGGAGCCGTCAGAGAGGGTCGCTACGCGGATAAGAACTTGACCTGCAGAAGGCTGAACTACGCGCATGCCTTGCAGGTTGTAGAAGATGTGGCCGGTCTCTACGGCGTCGTTAGCAACGGTTTCCACTCCCGTCGGAGGCATTCCGAAGCGGTAAATCGAGATATCGTGGCCCGACACGTTCTGATAAATCGTGGCGTATGTGCCGTCGTCGCTTACGCGGGCGGTCAACGATTGGAATCGTTGGCCACCGGGACTGGTGAGAGTTTGCGTCTTTTCAGCCAAAATATCATCGCTGCCTACTGCGTGTATAGCGTAGCCGTCGCTGTAGTTCGTGCCTACC